>CANQVV010000066.1 GCA_947627385.1 uncultured Bacilli bacterium | reverse complement strand
TCTAATAAATCTAAATATTTTAAAACTTTATCAAATCTTTCTTTACTTTCTTTATTTAAATAATCAATTGTTTTAGGAGCATTTTTTAATACTTCACTATTTGCATCAACTTTACAATCCAATATTCTTAATGGATTAGTTTTAAATCTTTCTTTACAATCATCACATAATTCATTTAAATGTGGTTCTAAATAATTAACTAGGGCTTCTCGATAATTATTTCTTGATTCTTCATCCCCTAAGGAATTAATATTAACTTGAATATTTTCTATATGTAAAGCCTCTAAAATATGATATTGTAAACTAATTACCTCAGCATCAATCATAGGATCATTACTACCAATAACTTCTACTCCAAATTGAGTAAATTCTCTTAGACGACCATTTTGAGGTCTTTCATAACGATACATTGTACCATTATAATAATATTTTTTAATATCAGGTAAAGCATATTCTTTATCTTCAATGTAACTTCTAATAACCCCGGCTGTTCCCTCTGGTCTTAAAGTCATATTACGCTTTCCTTTATCTTGAAAATCATAAGTTTCTTTGGTTACAATATCAGATGAAGCTCCAACACTATGATGAAATAATTCACTAGCTTCAAATAAAGGTGTACGAATATACTCATAATTATAAGCATTCATCATTGTAGCAACTACACTATTAACATATTCATATAATAAGGCATCACTATTTTTAATATCAATGGTTCCTTTGGGTTTAGTTATCATATTTATTCCTTCTTTCTTTTTAAAAAAGACCTAGATCTATAAGGGTGAGAATTACTCACGGTACCACCTTACTTCTAGGTCTTTAATATTTATCACATACTGCGTTTCTATTTAAGGCAAGTGTCTTCATTTATTATTTTGTTTGACTTTTTCACCATCCGTCTTCTCTTTTAACTTAAATAATAAATTACTCTTCTTTCCATAGAAAATAACTATATCATCATTTTATTACTTTTTTTAAAGTTAGTCAACTAAACTAAATTAAATTATAGACATCTTTTACTTTCTTTTATTCTATTTTGTTTTATTTGATATTTTATTTTAAATTTATTAATTATTTTAAGAAGTACTATTATTATTTGTAAGTCCCAACTTTCATCTTGGTTATCATTTCTTTTTTTTAGGGCTAAATTTAGAGCTTGGCCAAAATTATTGTATTCTATTTGTTCATATATATCTTGGCTATCAATAATTATAGTAGCAGGTAATTCATTTTTAGTTATCATATTTTTAATAACTAATGATAATTTTAAAATATATGTAAATATTTTATTTAAGTTTTCAGTCATACAAATATTATTTACATAACAAAATAAATTATTAAAATCATAATTTTTAATATATCTAGTTATTTCATTTTGATAGTTCATAATTATTTTAACTTTTTCTAATAATTGTTTCATTAACATATCATTAAATGATAAATAACCTTTTTTAGTATATAAAATATTATATAAATCATTAGCCAAAGAAAATCTTTTATTTATAATAGTTTGGGCAATTTTATTATGCATTCGAATAAATTTATGATATTCATCTTCATAATTTAAGGTAATATCTTCAATTTTTAATTTATTTAACTTATCTGTATATTCTTTGGGCAAATTAGTAAGATAACTAAGTAAAAATAAATAGAGATTTTTTTCATATTGATAATTTACTGCCAATGATGGATTATTAAAAATTTGCTCATAAATTTCCAAAGCCAAAGAATAATTTTTACAAGATATAGAAATACTAAATTGATTTAATAACTCTTCGTCCATATTTTTAACCTCTTTTTAATTGACTAGCCTTTTTTAGAGCTTCTTCTTTTTCCATAGCAAAGAAAAAATCATAATAAGGTTGTAAATCATAAAATAACTCTAAGGCCTTAGGATGAACATCTTTAATATTATCAATGGCTAAATTATAGTACATTTCATAAGCATCACTACGTAATTTTTCCATAACTGTTAAACCAGTTCTTTTTTCAATTATTTTAGCTAATATTTCTTGATAAGGTAACCATTTACTCATTTCCGTATCAATATCTAAATCTGATATACATTCATGATTTTTTTCAGGAATTAAATGAACACCCTCATTAGGTCTATTTTCAATGTTATAAGCACAGCCCTTATCAGTAAGCATTGAACATGGTGTAGTTAATGATAATAAATCTATTTCCCCTCGATTAATATTTCTAGCTTGAAGTAATAAAATAAAATTAAGTGATATATTAAATTTTTGAATTTGAAAAGACATATCAGCTACAATACTTATACGACCACTATCAAGTAAACTTTCAATATATTCCATTGATAATTCTGGAAAATCACTTGGTGTATATGCACAGCCACTTATTTTACAGCATAAACCACCACATTCTTGGCAAATACTTTTATTTTCATATTTATCTAAGTTTTTCAAAATAAAAACCCCCTTAAATAACGGGAGTTATTGTATTACTTTTTAATATTTTTGTCAATTAAAACGATATTTATATCTATCATAGTAATTGTATATTATTCTACATCCAAGATAAATGGACTTAGCTCCGGACAGTTTTTAAATAAAGAACTTTCCGAACATTTTATTATGAAACTTAA
>CANQVV010000065.1 GCA_947627385.1 uncultured Bacilli bacterium | reverse complement strand
TATAGAAATAGAATGGAACATTGAATTTTAAGAAATAATGATATTTTTGGACTTTTCCTATTCCTGCACATGGAGGTTCTGATCCAGGTGCTGTAGGAAATGGTGTACAAGAAAAAGATTTAACCTTACAAATTGCGCGTTATATGTATGAACGTTTTCAACAAAAAGGAGTTCCAGTTACTTTAATTCGTTCCACAGATGAAACAATTACTCCAACAGAACGTGTCAATCGTATTCTAGCAGCTTATGGTGATAATCCAAATGTAATTGTTATTTCGAACCATATTAATGCAGCAGGTACAGATACGATTGGTGCAGAAGGAGCAGAAGTCATCTATGCTTTACGTAACGATGATACTCTTGCTAAAAATATATTACAAGCATTAGGAAATCAAGGACAAATTGTAAGGACTTATTATCAAAGAAGATTGCCTAGTGATACTTCAAAAGATTATTATTTTATCCATAGAAATACAGGAAGTACACAGCCTGTTATTGTAGAATATGGATTTATTGATAATCCAGAAGATTTGGCGCGTATTCAAAATAATTATAGAAGATATGTAGATGCTGTTGTAGATGCTGTTATTGCAACGGAACAAGGAAAGACAATACCACCAACAGGAGAAAGTGGAACAACTTATATTGTAAAATCAGGGGATAGAATTTTTATGGGGAATAATGAGTAATAATATAAAATTTTATTTTGAAATTAAATAATATCAATAAAAATATTCTATTATATGGTATACTTATTATAAGTTGGTGATAGTTATGGAAATATATTTAGATAAAGTCAAAAACGATAAAAAAGATACTTTATATAGATTGCTAGAATATTCTTTATTCGAAGAAAGTTTGAATGATGGAAATGAAATGAATGATGATGCAATATTTGAATATAAATATTTTGATAAATACTTTACTGATAAAGATAGAGATGCTTTTTTTATAAGAGAAAATGATACAAATAAATTATTGGGCTTTGTATTGATAAATACTTATATGCAAAAATTAAATATTGGACATAGTATTGCAGAATTCATGATTATACCTAAATATCGAAGAAATAAAATTGGTAAAAAAGTTGCATTTAAGTGCTTTGATTTATTCAAAGGTAATTGGGAAGTTTCACCATCATTAGGAAGTAATTCAGCATATTTGTTTTGGAAAAATGTTATTGATGAATATACTGCTGGAAATAATAAATTTGAAGATAGAATATTTTTATTTAATAATGAAAATTAAAGGTTGTGAACTGTATGAATGAAAGTTTGTTTTTTAAAAAAATGGTTAAAAACCTAAATTTAGGAAATATAATTGAAGAACCCTTAAAGGTAACTGGGGGCTTAACTCATCGTATGTTTAAAGTTTGTACTGATAAAGGAAAATATGTTGTTAAGTTATTGAATCCAAATATTATGAAAAGACCTACTGCTATGAAAAATTTTAAGAGAGCAGATATTATTGAAGAAATATTAAAACAAAATAATATTAGCGCTGTATATTCGTTAATATTTAATAATAAAAAAATGCAAGAAATTGATAATCAGTATTTTTATGTTTATGAATGGTTTGATGGTAAAACTTTAAATAATAATGAAATAACTAATTATCATTGTGAAGAGATTGGGAAAGTATTAGCAAAAATTCACAATATAGATTTAAAATATGAAAATATTGAACAAAAAGAAAAAAATATAAACTTTGAATATTATATTAATCTTGCTAAAGAAAAACGTTCTCCAATTTATGAAATGATATATGATAAATTAGATATATTAAATGAGAGTATGAATAAAGGCAATATTGCAATTCATAAACTGCCTAATATATCAACAATTTGTCACAATGATTTAGATAGTAAAAATGTAATGTGGTTAAATAATGAGTATAAAATTATTGATTTAGAATGCCTAGGATATTCCAATCCTTATTTAGAACTATATGAACTTGCATTATGTTGGTCAGGTTATGAGAAATGTAATGTTAATTTTGATTTATTTAAAACTTTTTTTAAGGCATATTTTAATGATACTAACTTAGATACTAATATTGACTGGGAAAGTATTTATTATGCTAACAATGGAAGATTAGAATGGTTAGAATTTAATATTAAAAGATCATTAATGATAGATTGTGATTCAAAGGAAGAACAAGAGATAGGTATAAATGAAGTAAAAGAAACTATAGAACATGTTGTTTATTATAATAATGTAAAAGATGATATATTATATAATCTAAAATGTTTATAAAGAAAATATTAATTATCCTATAAATTTGAGAAAATCTCAAAATTAGGATGATTTTTTAATGCTCTAATGTATTGTTCTTATTCACATTATCCTTAATATCAACCTACGAAGTAGGATGAATTTCGTACTTACGAAATAAGTTTTACACATATTAAACTTTATTAAATAAGGGATAATCTAGTATTGATTGTGTAAAGTTCTTATCCTGCTCTTTTAGAAATTAATGAATTTGCAAGTATTATAGGATGATAGACAAAACTTTTTATACTTAATGACTTGACTCTTCTTTTTAGTGGAGGTATCATGCATCATGCAAAAGGAGATGATGTATATGAGAAAATTTAATTTAAGAGAAAAATTATTTAATCCAAAAATGGACAATCAGGAGGTTTATGATAATAAGTAATATTGTTAGGTGTATTATTACACCAAATAATATTACTAATTCAAAAGCCAAAACCATAGAATTTATTGGAGGTATAAAACTCTATGGTTAAATACAAGGTTAATTTAAAATTTAAAGAAAATGGTAAATCTTTAAATGAAATAATAACTAATGTATTAAAAATAGAAATAGAAAAACAATATATGACTTGCAATATTTTAGATAAGGAGGTACCATTCAAGCATACTCATTATTCCCAAAGTGAAAGGAGTATGAATTAATGAATGGGAATAGTAGTT
>CANQVV010000064.1 GCA_947627385.1 uncultured Bacilli bacterium | reverse complement strand
ATTTTTATTATATAATATCTAATCAGAAATGTTTTGACTGCATTTCTAGTTAGGAGGTGGTGCTGATGCACCTAATAATAAATAGTCAAAAGCAAATAATACGAAAGGAGGAAAGAGTTCAGAGAATTTCAAATTATAATCTTAATATTCTTAACAATTATTTAATTTATTGTAAAGATAATCAAAGTTCTGATAGAACATTAGAAGTCATTGATTTGTATTTGAGAAACTTCATTGTATTCATTGAAAAACAAAATAAAAAAATTACTGATATTGATTCAATATTAATTAAGAATTATGTAGTTGAATTAGAAAAACAAAAATCTCTATTTAATAAACAACGGGACTTATGGTTATTAAGAACATTTTTAAGATATTTAAATTCATTTAACTATTTAGATATTGATTATAGTTATTTAGTTCCTACAATGAAAAGAATACCAAAAAGTATTCCTACTATATGGTCAGAAGATGAATTAAATCAGTTTTTAAATACTGCTAAAGAAATATCAACTAAATCAGATATTAATAATAGAGATTATGTTATATATCTTATTGCTATAAGACTTGGTTTAAGACTTAGTGATATTAGAAATTTAAAGTTTGATGATATAGATTGGATTAAAAAAGAAATAAATATTATTCAAGTAAAAACTAAAGTATCGTTGAAATTACCTTTACTTAATGATGTTGGTTGGGCTTTAATTAATTATATTAAAAACTCAAGACCTGTTTCAGATTCAAGATTTATATTTCTTAATCATAAGAATTTCTCGTCGCCAGTCAAACATACAAATCTTACTATAAAAGAGATATGTGAAATTGGTAATATTAATATTAGTAATAAACGAAAAAAAGGAATTCACTCATTTAGGTTTTCGTTGGCTACGCAAATGCTAAATAAACAAACTCCATTAGATATTATATCATCATCTTTGGGTCATTCAACACTAAATAGTTCAAATCATTATTTAAGTTTAGATGCTAAAAATTTAGTTAAATGCTGTATGGAGGCTTTTGTTTATGAATTATAATGGAATATTTAAAGAAAAAATTGAAGCATTTATCTTAGAAAAAAGAAGTCTTGGATATAAATATATTCGAGAAGAAGAAATAATGAAAGAATTTGATAAATATACAATAAAAGAAAATGTTACTTCAAATATATTATCAAAGAATTTAATTATAGATTGGATTGATACTCACAATGTTAAATTAATAACTAAAAAACATTATGGAGATATAATGAGAGAATTTGGAAAATATTTATTTAAGTTTGATAATTCATCATTCATATTACCTAATAAATATTACCCAATTAAAAGTGATTTTAAAGCTTATATTTATTCGACTGATGAACTAAATAGATTCTTTAAATCAATTAAAACAAATTTCATGGTTGATAATATTCAAAAACAAGGTTTATATTATTTAATCTTCCAATTACTATATACAACTGGTATGAGAGTAACTGAAATTTTAACCATAAAGATTAATAATATAGATTTTAACAATAAATCTATATTACTAGAAGATTGTAAAAATGGAAACGAAAGAATCATTTATCTTAAAGAAAGTATTTTTAATCTAGTAGTCGATTATCATAATAAATATAATAATAATAAAAATATTGATAATTATTTCTTTACTATCAAAAATAATAAGCAACTAAATAGAAATTTAGTTTATTCAAATTTTAGAAAAATATTAATTTTATCTGATATCGTTCACAATGAGTTTGGCCCCAGAGTCCATGATTTTAGACATACAATGGCCGTTTATAGTTTTAAAAATGCAGTTGATAATAATTATGATTTACTAACTTTTCTTCCAATATTAAGTGCTTATTTAGGTCATAAAGATATTTATGCAACAGAAAAATATCTTCATTTAGTAAGTGATATGTATCCTGATATTAGAAGTAAAATTGAAAGTTATGATAGTTTTAAAGTAAAGGAGTTTAATAATGAGTAATAGTTTTTCTTCTTTATTAAATTCATATTTAACCAATTATTTGGTTATTCAAAGAAACATGAGTTCTAATACTATTAGATCTTATAAATGTACTTTTAAATTGCTTATTAAATATATTACTGATATTAAAAATATACCTATCAAAAATATTAATTTCGATGTTATTAATAGAAAATTAATTATAGACTTTTTAGATTATATTGAAAATGAAACAAATGTATCAATCAGAACAAGAAATCAAAGACTTGCAGTGATAAAATCATTCTATGCATATGTTAAAGATACTAATCCTGAACAATTAGTTAATATTCAACAAATTCTTGCAATTAAATGTAAGAAAGAAATAAAAAAAGAAATTGATTATCTAACAAAAGATGAAATGAATGAATTTTTAAATAGTATTTCAATTGACTCAAACAAAGGTATAAGAGATTATACTTTACTTATGCTTTTATATGATTCTGGAGCGAGAGCCCAAGAAATTATAAATCTTAAGGTTGAAGATTTGAGATTAGATTCAGATCCAGTAGTTAGATTATTTGGTAAAGGAAATAAATATAGAACTGTTCCTATTACTAATAATACTAAAGAAACTTTATTAAGATATATAGATATCAATAAACTTAATTCAAATTCAATCTTATTTTCAAATCCAAAGGGTAATTATGCAACAACAAAAATGATTACTCACATAATAAATAAATATTATAATATTTTAAATAAAAATATTCACCCACATACTTTTAGACATAGTCGAGCTATGCATCTTTTAGAGGCAGGAGTAAATCTAATTTATATTAGAGATTTTTTGGGTCATAATTCTATTGAAACAACTGAAGTTTATGCGAAGGCAAATGACAATATCAAAAGACAAGCAATAACAAATGCTTATAATTTTGATATAAGCAAAAATTTAAATGATTGGAATGAAGATGAAAATATACTCAAAGAACTACTAAACATATAAAAAC
>CANQVV010000063.1 GCA_947627385.1 uncultured Bacilli bacterium | reverse complement strand
TACTTTTTAATTTTTCAAGTCAAATTAATTTTCAATTTTTATCTTTTTTTAATTTATTTTATTTTACAAGTTTATAGTCAAGCCACATAATTTATTATGTAGTACTTGACACTCGGGGGGGGTATTATATAATTATCTTATAAAATAGAAAGGATTGTATAATATGGAAGTTATCAACAAACATAGAAAAAAATTAATAATACTAGGAGTAATAATAGAGATAATATTAGTACCCTTAATAGTAAGAAATATAATAAGTTTAAATAACAAAGGTGTAAATGATAATATTCCGGTTATGAATGAGGTAGGTAAACAAGAATTTGGGATTATGTATCGTGATAATGATACCGATAGTTATAAAGCATATAGTGGAAGTATAGTAGATGCAGTAAATAATAGTTATGAATTGAATTTAACAAATAGTAAATGTAGTGATGAAAGTGGGGCAACAATAACACCAGGTAGTGTATTATCGATAAATGGTAGTACAGTAACTGTAAAAAGTAATAAGACATTGTATTGTACGTTGTATTTTGATTATAATAAGACAATTAGAATATTAAGAGAAAATGATCCAAATAACACATTATCCAAAGATATAGTTGGAGATATGTATAGATATCAAGCAGCTATTGCTTTTTCAGATGTGAATGATCCACAAAAAGTTAATGAATTTGTGGCCGAAATGCCAAATCATATATGTTTTGGAACAACAGAGAATTGTGGAGCAAGTGATGAATTAATAGATAAATATATGTATCGTATAATAGGAGTAGCAAAAGATGGTAGATTAAAACTAATTAAAGAAACATATATAAATGAAGATGATAATTATGGTGATAATAAATATACTATATTTAATTGGCATTCAAGGATTATACTTTTGAACGATTATTATAAGAATGAACGAGAGCTGATGGTAATGTGTAACGACGGAACTTGTAGCTGGTCTAATAGTCTATTATTTAAAAGATTAAATGGTAATCAAAATGGTACAGTAAAAGGTGCAGGAGAATTTACAGCTACTGGTGATACTGGATATACTGGTGACACCGATATTTTTGTTGACAATCCAAATTATGAGTACTTAAAAAGTGGTGATGGCAAAAATGGAGGGTCAAGTGCAAGTACATGGTATAACTTAATTGAAGATCATGAATGGTTGTATGGAGATATAGGTGGAAGCAAATTTCATGAATATGTTGACCAACTGGATGGTGATACATTATATGCCATAGAAACAGGCCAAAAAGAAGTAACTCATTATACAGGAACATTTTTTAGTACTATGGATGGAAATGCAAGTAGACACGATGTTTATGAAGAAACATATAAATGGACCAAAAAAGTAACGGCCAAAATAGGATTACTATATTTACATGATTTCTTTTATACCTTTCCCAAAAATTCTCCATGGGGTGATGTTGTTACTATTCAAAACTACGGCTATGTTGACCAAATTTCCCCTCCGAAGAATTTTTCTTGGTTGTTTACTTTATTGCCTAAAGCTCTGAGTGATGCTAGTAGCTTATCGTTTATAGATCGTGGTGGATTACTTGGTATAACAAACATTAATGATGTAGTTTTTTTGACTTTTTATGTTGAACTTACTCAATTTTATGCTGAAAGATTTGATCGAACAATTTTTACAAGACCAGTGTTTTATTTAAATTCATCTGTTAAATTATCCGGAACTGGAAACGGAACCAAAACAAATCCATTTATTTTAAATGTTTCATAACTCGTCAACGAAGACGTAAAAATAGAGCAAACAATCCTTAGGAGACCCTCTTGGGTCTCTGTTTTTTGTTCAAATTAATTAGTTTTATTACTCTTTTTATTTACTCCAAACATACCAGCTAAAATACTGGTTATAAGTAAAATAATATAATAAATTAAAGTTGAAATGCTTAAAGAATTATCAAATAATATTATTTTAATAATAAGCATTAAAAAGATAAATATTAAACCTAATGTAATTCCTTCTATTAAACCTTTTTTTTGCTTTTTAAAAGCATTATAGAATGATAAAATAAAAAATAAAAGAATATTACATATTAGCAAAAAAATTGATGTTATTCCACTATTTAAACCTAGTAAATTTAAAAGACTAGTTATAAATGTAAGCATTAATTCGATAATTAAAAAAACACCTATAAATTTTAAATAATTAATAAATTTATTCATATATTCACCTAATAAATTATAATCTAGTGTTTAAAAATATATGAATAAAACCATAATATATATAGGTGATTATATGGAAATATGGCAAGTGTTATTTAGAACGGCTTTCTTTTACTTTTATGTTATCCTTTGTTATCGTTTAATGGGTAAAAGGGAAATTGGTCAACTAGGAGTAATTGATTTAATGGTTTCTATTTTAATTGCTGAACTTATAGCTATATCTATTGAAAATATTAAAGATAGTATTATTTTAACTATTGCACCGATAGCGTTATTAGTAGTTTTAGAAATTGTATTAGCTTTTATTTCTATTAAGTCTCGAAAAGTTAGAGTATTTTTTGATGGCAAACCATCCTTAATAATTTGCAATGGAAAAATAAATTATAATGAAATGGTTAGACAAAGATATAGTATGGATAATCTTTTACTTAGTTTAAGACAAAAAGAAATTAAAAATATTGAAGATGTAGAATATGCTTTTTTAGAACCTAATGGTAAATTATCAATTTTTAAATATAATATGTTTAAAATACCATCATCTTATCCAATGCCATTAATACTTGATGGTTCTCTTCAAGAAAAGGCTTTAAAATATATTCATAAAACCAAAACTTGGTTAGAATATACGTTAAATTCTAAAAATATAAAAGTTGAAGATATCTTTTATTGTTTTTATAAAAATAAAAAATTATATATCATAAAAAGAAATGATTTAAAATAAAAATCATTTTTTAGTATCTATGTTAGACCATATTGATTAAAGAGACAAAAAATGATATTATAAAAAAGAGATGATAAAAATGAATGAAGTAATAGATAAAATAGCAAATATGACAAAGGAAGAA
>CANQVV010000062.1 GCA_947627385.1 uncultured Bacilli bacterium | reverse complement strand
TGTAAATGATACTATAAGAATGTACAAAAAAGGGAAAATAAGGATGTACAAAATTGTACATAAAATATCCCTATAAATACATTCTTTTTGTTATACTCTGATTAGGATCGGAGGTGATAACAAAATGAAGAATTTGAAAGGAGCATTAATATGTTTTGAAGAAACAAATATTAAACCAAATTATTCAGCATTGGCAAGGGAATATAATGTTGATCGAAGAACAGCAAAAAAAATGTATCTAGGATTATGCAAGAGTAAGAAAAAAAGAGTTAAAGCATCAAAGTTAGATAAATATCAAGAATTGATAAAAACAAAATTAAGTATTCCGGGTGTTACTATGAAAGCAGTGTATGAATACATAAAATCAAATGTAGATAACAATATAGGTACATATTCAAATTTTAAAAAATATGTTTCAAAGAATAAAGATTTATTAATTCCTAAAAAAACAGAAGTCCATCCAAGATTTGAAACTGATTATGGAGAACAATTACAATATGATTGGAAAGGACCAATAACTCTACATACTAAAAGTGGTAAAGAAATTACATTTTATATTTTTTCAACTACTCTGAGTGCTTCTAGAATGCATACTTATGAAGTTAGTGAATTTATGACTAGAGAGATGGTTCAAATATGTTTAATAAACTGCTTTAAAAAAATTGGTGGAATTCCTAAATATATACTTACAGATAATATGTCAAGTATTGTTAACTATTCAAAACATGAGTTTGTACCTGAGTTTAAAGCTTTCTGTAAAGATATTGGAGTTAAACCATTAAAATGCAAAGTTAGGCATTGTGAAACCAAAGGAAAAGTTGAGAATTGTAATAAATTTGTAAATTGGTTACTACCATATGATTATGAATTTGATAATGAGGAGGAATTAAAAAACATTATGAACAGAATTAATGATCAAATAAATAGTCAAGTAAATGGGACGACAAATATGCCACCTATAAGTTTATTTAATATAGAAAAAGAATACTTAAAAGCTTTACCTAAACAAGATATTTTAGATTATTATACTAATAACATGATACCTGCCAAAGTATCAAATGAAAGTCTTGTTTATTATAAAGGATCAAAGTATTCAGTACCACCAAAGTATATTAATCAAACTCTTAAATTAAAAGAAATTGATAATAAACTTCAGATATATTATAACACCACTTTAGTAACAATTCATGAAATAACTAATCAAAAGATTCAATATCATGATCAAGATTATATAGAATGTCTAAGGCATAGTATGCCATATAAGGATGATGATGAACTTGCAAGAATGGCTGAAAAAAACTTAAAATTATTAAGTCGTTTAACTAAAGAAAGAAAGGATGATAATAATGAAATATAATAAAATATCAGAAATAGAAAATGAAATAGGAAATTACCTACAAGATATACTAAATTATTCAGATGGAGCTTATAGATACATAAAAAATCCAAATTCGATTTATGATAAAGATGAGCTAATATACTCTGTAAAGGGAATATCTGAATGTGTTGAAACAATAGAAAAATTAGTGTATGAATTAGAACAGGAGTGTCAAAATGAACAATTATAATAAATTATTAAATAATTTAGAAGAATTAAAATTATTTAAAATAAGAGAAAATATTGATAGTTATATAGATCTTATTAACTCAAAAAATAAAGATATTGTTGATTCATTATATGAACTTACAAATTTAGAAATAGAAATGTTAAATCAAAAAAGAATAAACCATTCAATTCAGTTTGCAGGATTTCCATATCAGAAGACATTAGAAGATTTTGATTTTACATTTCAACCAAGTTTGAATAAAGAACAAATAATGGATTTCAAGAATTTAAGATTTATAGAAAACAAAGAAAATATATTATTTGTAGGTAGTCCAGGTGTGGGAAAAACACACCTCGCTACCGCAATAGGACTTGAAAACGCAAAAAGTAATCATAGTACATATTTTATAAACTGCCACGATTTAATTGAAGTATTAAAAAAATCTTATTCACAAAATAGATTGGATGATAAATTAAAAACATTATCTAAATATAGACTATTGATAATTGATGAAGTAGGATACTTGCCAATTGATATAGAAGCATCTAATATGTTATTTCAATTAATAAATAAGAGATATGAAAAATGTTCTACGATAATTACAACTAATAAACCATTTTCTAAATGGGGTGAACTATTTGGAGATAATATGATAGCTAATGCAATTTTAGACAGATTATTACATCATTCTCATGTAATAAATATAACAGGAAATTCCTACAGAATAAAAGACTTAAAAGAAAAAATGGAAGAAACAAATAAGGAATAACGAGTAAATGTATAATTAAAAAATTAATATATTTATTCCAATTCCTCCATCGTTTCATGAACCTAGCTATTATTCTTTGATTAGCTTAAGCAAGCAATCAGGAGATTGCAAGCTTATAAAGCATTAAGAATAATAGCTACCTAAAACGATGGATTTTCTCGGCATAAAATATATTAATTTTTTAGATTACTGAAATATATTAGGCAAAATAATAAATTAAAATAAATATTGTTAGGGGGGAAAGATTATGAATAAAGAAGAAATAAAGTATAATATGGTGGAAGATATAGCATGTTATTTAAAATATATATTATTATCAACTATTGATGAAGAACCAGATAAATTACCTATATTTAATAATGTATTAAATATAATTAGTTGCATGAATCCAACTAATTATACATATACACTTAAATGTATTGATAACAAACTTTTCGATAAATTAATTCTTGAAGTAATTAATATCTTATTGTAATGATTTTATATTATCTACTTTGTCTAATATTCAGTTGCTTATTTTTATTTCATTTTCTTAATATTCTATTTGTTAGATTATTAATAATTACAATATTAAATTCCAGTTCAAAAGTGTCCAACTTTGAAATTGCCTTTTTTGTCCAAAAAATTATTAACTTTACAATTGTAGTTTTTTATACAAAAAAACTTAAGATATATAAGCTATAATATAGGGCATATAACGTTCCCTTTTTTGTACATAGTTATTTTCCCTTTTTTGTGCATTTTTATATTGACTTTTACA
>CANQVV010000061.1 GCA_947627385.1 uncultured Bacilli bacterium | reverse complement strand
ACTATTGATCCTTATATAATAAATTTTAATTAATATTTCTCTTCTTCAAACATATAGTTAATTGTAAGAAGAAAGGAATGTATAATGGAAATTTTAAAAGTATCTAGTAAATCTAATCCTAGTAAAGTAGCTGGTGCTATTGCTAATATTTATCGTGAGAAAGGTAGTGTTGAACTTCAAACAATTGGAGCTGGTTCATTAAATCAAGCTATTAAAGCCATAGCAATTACTCGGGGTTTTGTTGCTCCGACAGGAGATAATTTAGTAGTCATTCCAGCCTTTAATGATATTACTATTAATGGTGAACAAAAAACAGCAATTAAATTAATAGTTGAAGCAAAATAATGAAGAAATTAAAAATAAATAGCGTAAAAACTATTTATTTTTTTTAACTTATTTTTAAATAATTACCATTTCCTTCAAAAGTAACAATTTCTTTATTATTCCAATCTAATTTATCCATTATAATTTGAGGAATTAATATTCTATTTTTAATATCTACTTTAATAACTGAATCAACCATTGTACATATTTTAGCTATTTCTTGCTCATATTTTTTATATTCTTCAATACTACATGCATTTTTTTGCAGTTCTTGAAATCTTTTAGCTATTTTTAAATATTCTTGTAATAAATACAATTTTATATAATTATCTTTGGAACAAATAATAGCAAGTTCATCTTCCTCTTTTACTTTGGTAAAAGAGGGAATAAATATACGATGTTTTTTATCAATTTTTCCAATAGATTTTCCCATCATTAAATCTTCACCAAACATAAAAAAACTCCTTTTTACAAGGAGATATTTTAACAAAAATGTTATTTTATGTCAATTAACTGATAATAAAATATGTTACATAAGCAATAGTAGCTACGATACCACTTATAAGAAACAGTAAAGATACAAAACCTGTATTACCTAATACTTGGGCATAATTTTTTTCTTCATCATGAATAATTGGTATTTTTTTATTAATTAATTCCAATTTTTGACCTTTATTATAACTATTTTCTAAATTTTGACTATGATTAGCATTTAGTTTGTCAATTATTAAAGCCGCTTGTAAATTAACAAAATTTTGATCATAAGCTAAATTTATAGGAATACCTAAACACCATACTTTGGTTTGAAGAACTTTATTGCCCTCTAAAACACTATCATTTAAGATCAAATAATTATTAGTATACTGAATTATAAAATTAATTTCTTCCTCTGTTAGAGCTGTTTTATATAATAATTCTAACATATAAATTACTTGGAATATTTCCGGAGGGTCAAGTTTAAATAGATTGGAATTTAGACTTTTTAAAATAATATGATTAAGAGGCATTTTAAAAATACCATTGTAATTTAAAATTAAATTGTTATCTTCAAGAATAAAATATTTTAAACTTTCAAAGTTTTTTTGTAATTCTAATAAATCTTCTTGTTTATTCATTACAAGCCTCCTAGTTTAATCTTAACAAATTCACTTGCAAAAGACAATTGTTTTTAATGCAATTTTATTGTATATTATTTAGGGGGACATAATATGAACCGGACACTAAGCAAGAATTTTATTAAATGGTTATCAGAAAAAAAGGGTGAAGATAAAACTATGTTAGATTTTCGTCTTCAATCTTTTGCTATGTTTCAAAAATTAGAAAATCCTAATTTTGGTCCGGAAATAAAACTAGATTTTAATAATATTAATTACTATAAAAGTGATACTGAAAAAGTTACGGATAAATGGGAAAATGTTAATTCAAATATTAAAAATACTTTTTGTAGTTTAGGCGTAATCGAAGCCGAAGAAAAATATTTAGATGGAGTATCTAATCAATATGAAAGTGAAGTAGTATATCATAAAAATAAAACAGATAAAGATATTATTTTTATGAGTACTGATGAAGCTTTAAAAAAACATCCTGATTTATTTTATAAATATTTTAATAATTTAGTTAAATATGATGAAAATAAATATACAGCTTTAAATGGGGCATTATGGAGTGGAGGTTCTTTCATTTATATTCCGCCTCATACTAAACTTGATCGACCACTACAAAGTTATTTTCGAATTGATAGTGAATCCTTAGGTCAATTTGAAAGAACAATTATTATTGTAGATGATTATGCTGAACTGGAATATATTGAAGGATGTACAGCTAAAAGTTATTCGACTTCTTCTCTTCATGCAGGAGTAGTAGAAATTTATGTTGGTAAACATGCAAAATGTCGTTATTCCACCATTCAAAATTGGTCAACTGATGTTTATAATTTAGTAACTAAAAGAGCAATTGTAGATGAGGATGGTTTAATGGAATGGGTGGATGGCAATATTGGTAGTTGTGTAACTATGAAATATCCTAGTTGTATTTTAAAAGGAGATAATGCCGTAGGCAATAGTTTATCAATTGCTTATGCCAAAGGTAATCAACAACTTGATGCCGGTGCTAAAATGATTCATCTAGGTAAGAATACGAAAAGTAATATCATTAGTAAAAGTATTGCCGAAAAGGGCGGATTAAGTAATTATCGAGGTTTAGTTAAAATTACTAAGAATGCTACTAATTCAATTGCTAAGGTTAAATGTGATACTTTAATATTAGATAATATATCAAGTAGTAATACTTATCCGAAAAATATTGTCGAAAATGATAGTAGTACTCTTGAACATGAAGCAACTATTTCCAAAGTAAGTGAAGAAAAATTATATTATTTAATGAGTAAAGGTTTATCAGAAGATAAATGTAAAGAATTATTAGTTTTAGGTTTTATAGCAGATTTTAAAAAAGAACTACCTATGGAATATGCAGTTGAATTAAATCGTTTAATAAAAGATTAAATTACTAAAAATTAAAATTTAGTAATTTTTTTATTTTAAATAAAACAATTAATATATTATTAGCAATTATATATAACTAAATTTTAATTTTTAGTAATTAGGTATAGTAATTAAACTATGCTATTTTTATTTTGAAAGGAGGTTATATGTTGAATAATGTTATTTTAGTTGGTAGATTAACCCAAGATCCAGAAATTATGGAAATTGATAATCAAAAAAAGGTAACTACGGTTATATTAGCAGTTAATCGTAATTTTAAAAATTCTGATGGATTATATGAAACTGATTTTATAAGATGTATTTTATGGAATAGTGTAGCAGCTACTACAACTGAATATTGCCGTGTTGGTGATGTCATTGGCGTTAAAGGTCGTCTTCAAACTAGTAAATATGAAGATGAAAATCATAAAATACATTATATAACTGATGTCATTGCTGAGAGAGTTACATTTCTATCAACTAATAAAAAAACAGTAGATAAAAATGAAGAAAGTAGTATTGATAAGGAAGGTGAATAATCTTTCTTTTTTT
>CANQVV010000060.1 GCA_947627385.1 uncultured Bacilli bacterium | reverse complement strand
AAAGAAGTAAAAAATATAAGTTATGTCTATAAAACAGGAATGCCAAGTACATCAGGTGTATCAGAAGATATGGAAGTAAATTTGACATTAAATTATTCTAATGAAGAAAAGCCTAAAGAAGAACCAAAAGAAGAAATAAAACAAGATGAATATGTAGATCAAAAAGCAGAAAATGTACAAACTGGAACAATGACAATTGGAATAATTACATTATGTGGCGTAATTGTATATTTAGCTTATTACTTAATAGTAAAAAGAAAAAATAAATTATATAAATTGTAATAGATAACCTCTATTACTTTTTTTATGATATAATTGTTTTATGGTGGTAGTAGTATGAGTGTTATAAAAGTAATGAGTGAAAATTTAGCTAATAAAATAGCAGCAGGTGAAGTAGTAGAAAAGTGTGCCTCAGTTGTTAAAGAATTAGTAGAAAATGCTATTGATGCTAAATCTAAAAATATTAAAATAAATTTACTTAAAGGTGGACTTGATGAAATAACTGTTATTGATGATGGTATAGGTATGGATGAATTTGATGCTGAAATGGCTTTTCAAAGACATGCTACCAGTAAAATTTATAAAGATGATGATTTATTTTTTATAAATACCTTAGGTTTTCGTGGTGAAGCTCTACCTTCAATTGCTAGTGTTTCCGAAGTTTATTTAGAAACTTGTCAAAAAGATATTGGTACTCTTATTCATATTAAAGGGGGAAATATTTTAGAAAAAGCTCCTTCCCAAGCTCGAAGTGGAACTAGAATAACTATTAGTAATTTATTTTATAATACTCCGGCTAGACTTAAATATTTAAAGAGTGAAGCTAGTGAACTTGCTAATATTACTTTATTTATTGAAAAACTGGCAATGGCCAAATGTGATATTTCTTTTACTTTAACTAATAATACCAAAGAAGTAGTTAAGACTTCGGGAAGTGGTAATTTACTTAAATGTATTCATGAAATATATGGTTTAAATATTTCATCTAAATGTTTAGAAATTCATGCATTAAATGATGATTTTGAAATAAGTGGTTATATTTGTAAACCAGAAATATTAAAAACTAATCGTAATCATATGACAACATTTATTAATGGTAGAGTAGTTAAAAATAATGATATTTTTAAAGCTATTAACGAAGCTTATTATACTTATAAACATGATGGTGAATATCCAATTGTAATTATCAATATTGAAACAGATCCTACCATAGTAGATGTTAATATTCATCCAACTAAACAAGATGTTAAAATAAGTAAAATTACATCTTTAACTGATCTTTTATATAATACTATTAAAGATACTTTATATAATAATTTATTAATACCTGATGCTTTAAATAAAGAAGAAATAGAGGAAGTAAAAAATAGTTTTATTCCTATTAATGATTTTAAAGATTATGAAGGAGTACAAACAACATTTGATTTTGGAGAAAAAAAGGAAGAAGAAGTTGTTAAAAATGAAGAATTTAAAAGTTTAGTTTTATATCCTGTTGGTTTATGTTTAGGAACATATATTGTTTGTGAAAATGATGAAGGTATTTATTTAATTGATCAACATGCTGCCCAAGAGCGGGTTAATTATGAAAATTATCTTAATGCTTTAAAAAATTCTGATGTGATGGTAACTGATTTACTAATTCCTATTAATATTGAACTATCTCAAAGTGAATACATAGAATTTAAAAATCATGCAGATATATTTACTAATATGGGCTTTAATTATGAAGATTTTGGTATTAATACAATTATTGTTAAAACCCATCCAACTTGGTTAAAAAATGGTTATGAAGAGGTAAGTATTAGAAAAATAATTGATTTAATAATTAATTTAAAAGATAAATTTGATCCCATTAAATTTAGAGAAAATGTTGCAATTACCCTAGCTTGTAAAATGGCTATTAAAGCTAATGAGCATATATCAATGTTAGAAATAGAAGGCCTTTTAAAAAATTTAGTTAAGTGTGATAATCCTTATAATTGTCCACACGGAAGACCAACTATTATTAAATTTAGTATTTATGATTTAGAAAAAATGTTTAAAAGAGCAATGAATTAAATAAAAAAATATTTAGTATACATCACTAAATATTTTTTTATGCATGTATTTTTATTTTATTTTCATTTTTATTATTAATAATTGATTTAGGATAAGCTTCTCGTTTATCAGTTCTATATAATAAATAATCTATACTAGTATTATAAAAATCAGCTAACATATTTATTTTTTCTAGGGGAATAGTATTAACACCTAGTTCATAACGACTATATTGAGGTTGAGTAACATTCAAATATTTAGCAATTTCTAGTTGGGATATATCACGATCTTCTCTTATTTCTTTAAGTCTATTGATATTCATAAATTCACCAATTTAATTTTACAATATACGCCAGAAGAATATTGACATATATGCGTTTTACGTATATAATTAAATTTAAGATATACGCAGCGCGTATAAATAAGTATAAATTAGAGAAATACGTAAATTATATATGTGGAGGTTAGTTTGCAAATGAATATAATAGAAAAATATAAAAAGGAAATAATAGTTATATGTGTAATAATCGAAATCATATTAGTACCATTAATAGTAAAAAATATAATAAGTTTAAAAAATAAAAATAATGATAATAATAGTATTTCAAGTATCAATGAAATAGGAAAACAAGAATTTGGGATAATGTATAGAGAAAGTTATGCTGATCAATATAAAACATATAGCGGAAGTATAATGGATGCAATAAATGGAGGATATGTACTAAATATAGAACAAAGTAAATGTAGTAATGGAGAAGGAAAAGAAATAAGTGCCGAAAGTGTTTTAGCAATGAGTGGCAAGATGATAAGGGTAAGTAGTAATGGAACAATATATTGTACATTATATTTTGAAAGTAAAGGAACAGGAGAAAAGGATAACCCATATAAAATACAATATATAGAAGATTTGGTAGATATACAAGTAGCAGTCAATAATGGAGAGACAACATATGAAAATAAATATTTTGAACTATGGAGAGATTTAGATTTTAATGAACCAGAAAGTTATAGAGATTACACAACAAAGGAATATGGAGATATAAATGGCAATAGTACGGATGAAGAATTAAAAACGGAACTAACAGAAGGAACGGGATGGAAACCAATCGGATTAAGTGAAGATGTATCATTTCAAGGGATATTTGATGGAAAAGATTATACAATAAGTAATATATATATAAGTAATAATATATCAAGTGCCTCAGTAGGATTATTTGGAGTAATTAAAAATAGCAATATAATGAATTTAAAGATAAATGGAACAATAACAACAAGTGCAGGAGCAAATATGGGAAGTATAGTTGGAAGAGTGTATGGAAATAGTACAATACAAAATATAGAATCAAGTACAAATATTACTGGAATACAAGGTAGTGGTTCAGTTGGTGGAATCATAGGTTCAACAAGTGATGATAATGGTAATTTTACTTTAACACATTTAATAAATAGAGGTACAATAACAGAAGGAAATTATACAGCTGGAATAGTTGCTTACTCTTATGGATTGAATGCAACAATAGATGATTGTCATAATTATGGTGAAATATTGCATTCTGGGGCATCGGGTGATGCTGGTGGGTTAATTGCTGCACTATTTTATGATAATTGCATTATAACCAATTCTTTTAATAAAGGAAATATAATTGATAATTTCTCTGGAGATAATCAAAGTATTCGTTATGTTGGAGGATTAATAGGTCTTGGAGGAGGAATAATAATAAATAGTGGTAATTATGGTGATGTTACAATAAATGCTAATTATAATGGTGGATATCTTTGGGGTGCTCACGGTATTTCAACTACTAGTCCAGGAAAAAATATAGTAATAAAT
>CANQVV010000059.1 GCA_947627385.1 uncultured Bacilli bacterium | reverse complement strand
AACTCCAGAAGAATATTACCAATATTCTATTACCGGAATTTATCCCTATGATAAATAATCTCTTTTTGCTATTTAAATTGTTTTTTATTATTAATAGCAAAACAGAAGATGATTTATTTATTATCTTTTTATAACAACATTTTTATAGTCATGTATTAAACTTTCTAACTCTTCAAAAATACTAGTATTATATTCTATACCATTTATTGTTCTTGTTATATTTTTATATATATAATTTTTTTCTATTAATTCATTTTCAATATAATGCATTGTTTCTAATATTTGATTCAATGCTTGTTCATCTTCGTTTACATACATAATAAAACTGATACTCCTTTCTTGAATACCAGTTTATATTATTTCTGTTGAAGTTACCATTCTCTTTTTTTTCTTTGTCTACTTTATTGGGTACACTTCAACTTTTAAGTTTCGTTAATTCTTCTTTTTCTTCTTGTAATTTTATTTTTTCTTTTTCAACTAAATCTTTGGGTGCTTTATTAACAAAATTAGCATTATTTAAAAGATTTTCTCTTTTTAAAATAGATTGCTCTAATTCATTTATTCTTTTATTAATACTTGCCAAATCTTCTTCGGTTATTTCTTTTTCATAATAAATAATTGCTTCATAATTTTTTGTACTAACTTTAAATTTGGTAATATCTAATTCATTAGCTATTATTTTATCTTCTAATTTTAACATTTTATTAATTAAATTTTCTTTAAAATTAATTTTAACTTGATAATTACTTGCAATATTATTTTCTTTAATAACAGTTCGATAATTTTTAATAAAATCAATTATTTCATTTATTTTTTCTTCTTCTTCTTTAAACAATTGCTTTTTATCAAAAACTGGATAACTACTTATCATTATATTTTCAGCATCTTTAATTGGTAAATATTCATAAATAGCATCAGTTACATAAGGCATAAATGGATGAAGCATTTTTAAAATACATGTTAATGTATATAAAAGCGTACTCTTAGTATTATTTTCATCTATACTGAACTTAGCCATTTCTATATAATTATCACAAAAATCATTCCAAATAAAGGTATAAATACTAGCATTAACATTATTAAATTCAAATTTTTCCATACATTTAGTTACTTCTTTAATAGTTTTATTTAATTTAGTAAGTATCCATTTATCCGCAGCATTTAAATTTTCTAATTTTATTTCTTTAATACTTTCAATATTCATCAAAACAAAACGAGAGGCATTCCAAAGTTTATTAATAAAATTCCAAGTTGATTTTAATTTTTCTTCATCAAAACGTAAATCAGCTCCCGGAGCAGTTGAAGTTGTTAAATAATATCTTAAAGCATCAGCTCCATATTCATCAATCATATCCATAGGATCAATACCATTACCTAAGGATTTACTCATTTTGCGACCCTCTTTATCACGAATTAAACCATGAACTAAACAATATTCAAAAGGTCTATTTTTAGTAAATTCTAAGGATTGGAAAGTCATCCGACAAACCCAGAAAAATATAATATCATAACCAGTAACTAAGACATTAGTGGGAAAATATCTGGCATATAAATCGGTTTTATCTGGCCAGCCCATAGTAGCAAAAGGCCAAAGAGCACTAGAAAACCAAGTATCTAAAACATCTTCATCTTGATGCCAACCTTCACCCTCAGGAGGATTGATACCAACATATACTTCATCATTTTTATACCAAGCTGGTATTCTATGACCCCACCAAAGTTGACGAGATATACACCAATCATGACAATCACTCATCCAATTATTCATTATTTTTTCAAAACGAGTTGGAACAAAATTAACTTTTGTCTCTTTATTTTTTTGATTATCTAATACTTGTTTAGCTAAATGTTGCATATCTACAAACCATTGTAATGATAAATAAGGTTCAACCATAACATCAGTTCGTTCTGAATGACCTACGGAATGTATAATTTTTTCTATCTTTATTAATAAACCAGCTTTTTCTAAATCTTTTATTAAATTTTCTCGACATAAAAAACGATCTTGACCATTATATTTACCAGCATTTTCGTTCATTGTTCCATCAGGATTAATAACAATTATTCTCTCTAAATCATGACGAAGTCCTACTTCAAAATCGTTAGGATCATGGGCAGGTGTTATTTTAACTACTCCGGTGCCAAACTCTGGATCAGCATGTTCATCACCAATTATTGGAATCAGTTTACCTACTATTGGTAAAATAACATTTTTTCCAATTAAATCTTTATAACGTTCATCACTAGGATTAACTGCAACAGCTGTATCACCAAATAAAGTTTCTGGTCTGGTAGTAGCTACTTCCAAATATTCTTCACTATTTTCAAGATAATACTTTAAATGATAAAATGCTCCTTCTACATCCTTATAAATAACTTCTTCATTTGATAAAGCAGTTTGCGCCAAAGGATCCCAATTAATTATTTTTTCTCCCCGATAAATTAAACCTTTATTATATAAATCGACAAACACATATTTTACGGCCTTTGCAAGACCATCATCAAGTGTAAATCTCTCTTTTGTTAAATCAATTGATAAACCAAGCTTTGCCCATTGTTCATGAATTATATTTTTATGTTCATCAGTCCATTTAAAACATTCATTTAAAAATTTATCTCGACCTAACTCATATTTATCAATATTATTCTTTTTAAGTTTAGCAACTACCTTAGCTTCGGTAGCAATCGCAGCATGATCTACTCCTGGTAACCATAAACAATCATAACCTTGCATTCTTTTAAAACGAATAATTATATCTTGTAGTGCTGTATCCCAAGCATGACCTAAATGCAGTTTACCAGTAACATTTGGAGGAGGTATTACAATAGAATAAGGCTTTTTAGAAGTATCACCACATTCAAAATAATGATGATTAAACCAATTATTATATCTATCTTTTTCTACCTCTTTTGGATTATATTTCTTATCTAACATAAACATCTACCTTTCTAAATATTCATTCATTTTTACTAAAACATTTTGCTTAATTTCTTCAAATAAATCCACATTATCTAATACTTTAACATTTGAAAAATACATATCTACATAACCTTTTTCTTGTAATATTTCAACACTTTCACAATAATTAAAATCATAAATAAAAGCACATAAACAAATAAAATTATCACTCTTTTTTTCATCAACTATTTTATGAACTAATTTTTTATTTTTAAATTCTTCTAAACAACTAGCAGTTATTTCGTTCTTAGAAAAAATAGTTTTTGCTTTTAAATAAGCTGCATAGTATATATCTATTTTATCTATATCTCTTATTAAATTAACAAACATCATCATCCTATCATTAAATTTAGGAATAACATCAGTATGTCTATTATGATAATAAATAGCATTTTTAATTATTTCATCATTTTTATTATCAGAAATAAAATCTCTAATATGCCCTTCTTCAAATAAATATTTTACGCCATAAGTAGCATGATCAAATAAAAAATCTGAATAACTATCATGAAGTTGAACTTGATAAAAACGCCCAATATCATGCAACAAACCAATTAACATTAATAAATTCGTATCTTGCTCATTCAAATCTAAACGTTTAGATAATTCTTGAGCTAAATCAACAACTCGATAGGTATGCGCTATTTTCAAAGCAATATTAGGATTTTTATTATCAAATTCATCGACATATTTTTTAAAAGCATTAAGAGCTTGTTCCATTTTTAAACCTTCTTTCTAAATAAAAAAAAGATAATACCAAAGGGTGAGAAAATCTCACGGTACCACCTTTTATTTAACTTTAAAATTATATAGCATTTCTGCTTTTATATTCAATTTGCAACAAATATATTATTTCTTTTATTAGTTTACACCTACCACTAACTCTCTTTAAAATACTTTAATATATCCCTCAAACATCAACATATAAATTCTTTACTATTTTAACAAACTATTTAATTTAGTGCAATAGTATCTAATACTTTATCAGCAATTTTAATTTCTAAAACATTATTATTATTTTCTAAACTCGGAACTTAAACACTTTTAAATATCAAAAATCTTACAAGCCATTATAAAATGGTTATTTTTTTGTCAAATTTTCAA
>CANQVV010000058.1 GCA_947627385.1 uncultured Bacilli bacterium | reverse complement strand
GTGAAAACAGAGGAATAATTACAAATATACTTGGTAATTCATCCATGGGTGGAATAGTTGGAAGAACAGATACAATTGCATCTAATGTTACAATAACCAATTGTAAAAATTATGGCTTAGTAACGACAGGAAAGTCAACAAATACAGAACAAATAATAGGTGGAATAATGGGAGTAGCATCTCATGGTAGTCAAGTTACAATAGAAAATAATGATAATTATGGAGAAGTTAGAAGTGAATATAATGAAGAAAATCCAAGCTTTGTAGGAAATGGTGGAGGAATATTAGGAAGAGTAGCTGGCAGTAGTAAAGGTACAGTTGCCAAAATAATTAATTCAAACAATCACGGGGATGTAAATGGAATGAGAAGAGGTGGAGGTTTAGTTGGTCAAATAAATCAAGGTGGGACATTATATATAGATAAATCGTATAATGAAGGTAATATAACAAGTAGTCCATATGTAAATTATCAAGATTCATGTTCTGGCATAGTAGGATTAATTAATAATGGTAAAGCATATGTGTTAAATACATATAATAAAGGTGATATTACATCACAAAGTTTATCAGCTGCAGGAATAGTTGGTGGATTTGATTCAACAGCTACTAATGTATTTATGGCAATAAATAGTTATAATATAGGAAATATAACAAATGGTAGAGATAAGGCAAGTGGTATAATACATTCTTTAGGCAATAATACTTTAGATGTTAATGGTAATGGATATGTAACACTCACATTAAATAATGTATATACAGAAGGAACATTAAATGGTGTTACTGGAAACTATGGGGTTGGCAATTTAGGAATAAATACCAAATTTAATGGAATAAATAATGTATATCATTTAAGTGATTATGAAACAAGTAATCTAAGTGTAGAAGGGGTAACAACACAAAGTTTAAATGATATGAAATCTCAAACATTTGTAGATTTATTGAATACAAATAAAAATGCTATTGAATTAAGTAATATAGAAAGTAGTTTAAGTGAATATACATTATGCAATTGGAAACTTGGTGAAAGTGGATATCCAGAACTTAATTGTTAAATAACTCGTCAACGAAGACGTAAAAATAGAGCAAACAATCCTTAGGAGATGGAGTAATCCATCTCTGTTTTTTTTACATAAAAAAATCGACTTAGAAGTCAATTTTAATAATTATCTAAAATAAATAAATATAAATAAAGCAAGAGCTAAACAATAAATTGAGAAATGCCATAATTTACCATTTTTTACAATATTACTTAACCATTTATAAGAAAGATATGTTACAAATAAAGCTACTATAAAACCACAAAGATATGGCATTAATAGAGAAGTACTAGTATTTAGTAGTTCAGGTACTTCTAAAAGCATTGTTCCTGCACTTACTGGAAAATATAACATAAAAGTATATTTTAAAGCATCTTCTCTTTTTAAATGACATAAAAGACATGCAACTAAAACTGTACCACTTCTTGATATTCCAGGAATAATAGTAATCATTTGAAATAATCCTATTATAATAGCGTCTTTAAAAGTTATTTCATTACTTGTTTTATTACCTTTAATATTTCTTACAATATAAAGCATTAGGGCTGTAAATAAAAAAGTAAATCCTAATATTTTGGTAGAAGTAAAATGACTTTCTAAATAATCATTTAATAGTACTCCGGCAATTCCAACAGGAATTGTTGAAACTATTAATTTTAATATATACATAAAACCCTCTTTGTTTTTATCTTTTTTACTTTTGCTAAAAATAAAACCAAAAAAATTTTTAATTAGTTCAATAATTTCTTTTCTAAAAATAAAAAGAATTGCTAAAAAAGAACCAAAATTAGATATTATTTCAAAATTAAAAGATTTTTGAAAAATATCTGTATTAAATAAATTTTTAAATAAAAATATATGACCACTAGATGAAATAGGAAGTGGTTCAGTAATTCCTTGAATAAGTCCCAGTATAATATATCTTATATAATCCATTTTTATCACCTACTTTAATTATATAATATTTTCTTAAATTTATAAATAAAATATATAGATAGTATGTTAAATATATGTTTATTATTTATGGGTATGATTTTTAGTACAATTGGTTTATTTTTTATAATATTATACTTAAATTTATTAGTTGTTGGGTATAGTTTTTTAGAATTTGTCTATTTTATTATTAGGAGTATTTACTGTGATTTGTTTTTTATTGGTCTTATTTTAATATTTATAGCGTTAGAAAGGATGAAGAAAAATGGATTATTACTATGATATACTTTTAAATTTTCAAGATAATTACTATATGTTTTATGAATGGGAAGAAAATGATAATATTGAATTTGTAAAAAAGATTCCTATAATTCGAGTTGATAATAAAACTTTAAATGATATGATTTTTAATACAATTGCGGTAAAAAAAGATTATTTAAAAAATATTTTAAATAAAACAAAATTAAAACAAAATAATACTTTAAAGTATGCCGCAATATATAGTGATGGTAAAAATAATGTTGCCTTAGAATTTAATGAAAATGGGGTAGTTGTTAGTAAAAGTAGTTTATTTTTAGATGATGAAATTAATATTAATGAATTTATGTATAGTATTTCTTTAAGTAAAATTGATTATGAAGTTATTAAAAAAAATAAAATTATTAAAGAAACTAGACAAGAAATAAAAGTAAAAAAAGTTTTACAAACAGAAATAAAAAGTATGTATAGAAATAAAAATTATAGTAAATTAAAATATATTTATTTAGAATGGTTTAATAAATTAATTGATGATGTAGATTTAATGCAAAAAGAGATGCTTAATAAATTAGAAGAGAATTTAACAGAAAAGGAATATCAAATTTATGAAATAATTAAGTTATCATATAACAATGTATAAAAATTATTTTTCCAGTAATAATAAAGATAGGATGTGATATTATTGAAAAGGATTCTAACTTTATTAATAGTTATATTACTACTTAGTGGTTGTGGTAATAATAATGCCAGAAATGCTACGGAAACATATTTAAAGAAATATCGTACATTAGATAGTGAAGTTTTGGTAGATTTAGAAAATGTTATTGAAAAAGAAAATCTAACTGAAACGCAAAAAGATAAATATCGGGATATTTTAAAAAAGCAATATAAAGATTTGAGTTTTGAAATATTAGAAGAAGAATATGATGATGAAGTAAGCTATGTGACTGTTAAAATAGAAGTCTATGATTTATATAAAGCCCAAGATAATGCCAATCATTATTTAGAAGAACATCATGAAGAATTTAATGATGAAAATGGTAACTATGATGTTTCGAAATATATGGATTATAAACTAGATAAAATGAAAGATACAACCGATAGAGTAGAATATACACTTATATTTACTGTTACCAAAGAAAATGATAAATATGTAGTAGAGCAACCAACCGAAGATGACTTAATGAAAATTCATGGTGTCTATAATTATGATTTAAATTAAAAAAATAAAATAAAAAGGGAAAACACCTCTAAGTACACTATATATATAAGTGAAGAGGTGTTTTTATATGAACGAGAAAAATTATTATAATAATGTAGTTGAATTAATTGAAGAATTAGAAGTTAACAAAAAAGTACGAGAAATAAAAGATAATAGAGAAACTTTATTTACTTATTGGAATATTGGTAAATCTATTGTCGAAGCCCAAGGTGGTAATGTTAGAGCCAAGTATGGTGATAATTTAATAAAACGTTGGGGTGAGAAATTAGCCCAAGAATATGGTAAAAATTATAGTAGTCGTAATTTAGAATTAATTAGAAAATTTTATTTATTATTTCCAATTTCGAACTCACTGAGTTCGAAATTAACATGGACACATTACAGGTATTTATTACCCATCAAAAATGAAAATGAAAGAAATTATTATATAAATCAGGTAATATTAAATAATCTATCAGTAAGAGAGTTACGTAATGAAATAAAAAGTAAATCTTTTGAAAGATTATCCTATGCTGATAAAGAAAATATCAAAATAATTCAAGAAAAAGAAGAAAGTTGATAACAACTTTCTTTTACATTTATAATGTAAACACATAAATCAATATATTGTAAAATAGATATACATATCTTAAAATAAAA
>CANQVV010000057.1 GCA_947627385.1 uncultured Bacilli bacterium | reverse complement strand
TTTGGGGTAAGGGGAAGTCTGCCCTTTTTTAACTATTTTTAAAATAAATTTTGTTTTTTCTTTTCAGACTAATCACCTAATTTCTATAAAATATTATAACAAAAAAATAATTATTAATAAATAATATGTGCTATAATTTAAGTAGTGATGTAAAATGAAAGAGTCAATTATATTAGATAAATACATTGAGGATTTTTTAAATTATTTAAAGTATGAAAGAAAATTATCTGATAATACTTATGCTTCTTATCGTTATAACTTAATAAAAATTTCTAATTATTTTAAATCCGAAAATTTAATTAATTTAACCGAAGATGATATTAGAACTTTTTTATATAACTGTCAAGAAAATAGTAAATCAAAAGCTCATTATTTAACAGTTTTAAAATCATTTTATAATTATTTAATAGATGAAGAAATAATTAAAATTAATCCTTGTACTAATATAAAAATGCCTAAAATTGAAAAAAGATTACCTAAATTTCTAACAGAAAAGGAAGTAGATAGTTTATTAAATATTCCTTTAACCCATCCAATTGATTATCGTAATAAAGCCATGTTAGAATTATTATATGCTACTGGCATAAGAATTAGTGAATTATTAAATTTAACAATGGCTAATTATAATATAGAAGATGAATCTATTAAAGTAATGGGTAAGGGAAGTAAAGAGAGAATAATTCCTCTTAGTGAAATTACAATGAAATATTTAAATCTTTATTTAAATGAATATCGAAACTTTATTTTAAAAGAAAAACAATCAGATTATATATTTATTAATTATACTGGTAAAAAAATGAGTAGACAAGGATTCTTTAAAATATTAAAACAAATTTGCCAAAAAAGTGGAATTAATAAAGAAATATCACCCCATGTATTAAGACATTCATTTGCTACGCATCTTTTAAATAATGGTGCTGATCTTAGAATTATTCAAGAACTATTAGGACATGAAAATATATCGACAACAGAAATTTACTCTCATATATCCAAAGAAAAAATAATTGAGGATTATAAAAAACATCCTCATTATAAAAAATAAAGGAAGAATTAATCATCTTCCTTTTTAAATAATTATCTACTTTCTTTATTACTACGAGATTTGTTATTAGCATTACTTCTATTGTTGCTTTGACTTCTGTTATTACTTCTGTTGCTATTTTGACTTCTACTATTGCAACTAGAACTATTATTACTATTTCTACTCATATTTTTCTTACCTCCTGCTATTATTATGGTTAGATTTTCATATTTAATACTCATTATTAAAATAATTATTTGGCAATAAATGGGTAAGTGTTTTACCAATTTATGGAATTTATAATACAAAATGATTTATTAAAATTAAAATAATACCTGTAATAAAACCTAAATATATATATTTATTTTCATGATAAGATAAAGCTTTGGGTAACATTTCTTGAATAGATAAAGTAATCATAATACCCGCTACAAATAAAAGCGTAATACTAATCATTGTCGATGTTATATAGTTTTTTAAAAATAAAAATGCTAGTAAGGCCCCAAGAGGTTCAGCAATTGATGATAAAAAAGTATTAAATAATGCTTTCTTTTTAGATTTAGTAGCATAATAAATTGGAACAGCAATTGATATACCCTCAGGAATATTATGAAACATAATAGCAAGTGATAATTTTAAGCCTAGATTAGCATCATGAATACTTCCAATAAAAGTAGCAATTCCCTCAGGAAAATTGTGTAACATTAATGCAATCATACTTAAAATACCTAATTTATATAATGAATTTTGATTTTTATCAATATGTTTATTTAGAATATAGATAAAAAAACTACCAATAGAAAAAGCTAATAAAATTATCATAATAGCGGTATACCAAGAGTAATTAAAAAGAATATCAAAAAAAGAAGTTGGTATTAAATCAGTTAAACTAATACCAATCATAATTGCTAAAGAAAATGCTAAACAAAAAGTAATAAACTTATTTATTTTTTCTTCTTTAATATTAAAAAAAATTATTAATCCACCTAAAAGAGTAGAGAAGCCTGCAATAGACGAAACTAAAAAAGCATATAAGGTACTCATAGAATTATCACCTACTAAAACTATATGAATTAAAAATAATTTTAAACTTATTTGACTTATATTTGTTTTAATAATGAAAATTATCTAGTTTTTAAATAAATTCTATGTTATCTTATTAATAGTAGAGTAGGTAAATATTATGGAATTTATTAATAATTTATTATATTATGTTTTAATAGCATTTTTATTAATTTTCTTATTCTTTGTATTTATTATTTTTTTACTTATTTTATTTACACCTTTTGGATTAGATTTTAAATTTATTCATAAAAAAAATAAAACTGATAAAGATATTTACTGTGAAGAAAATCACGTAAATTATGATAACAAATAGTAATTATTTTTATTTTTATTTTTTGATATAATTTATTTGGAATAGTTAATAACTCTTTCAAAACTTGACATATCGGTATGGGTGATAATAAATTTCTATTTTATAATCATTATCATATAACCAATTTAATACTTTTACTGATATGTCTTTAATAGTTTTTTATAATTCTCCGAAGAGTTTGGTTTACATAAGATATATTATGCAAAATGTATAAACGGCTATTTTTGGCCGTATTTTAGCCAAAAAAACAAATTCAAATTAAATTATCATAATTACATTTTTACAATTTATAATCATACATAATTATAAAAGTTATTTTAAAAATTTTTATACATATTTAAATTTTAAAATGTTTTTATTATTATAACCTTATTATAAATATTAAATAAGGATTATATACGCGTGTATATCCTATATTAATATATTTATATAAGGATATATATGTATAATTTTTTATAAATAAAAAAAGAGTAGTTACACTCTTATTTTACAGGTTCGGAACTAACCCAATAATATGATCCATCAGCTGCTTTCTTATAAGTATGTTTGTAATAAGTACCATACTTACGAATAAATTTAATATCTTCTTTTTTATTTTTAGCATATTCACTAGAACAATCAGAATCTGCTTCCGTAGTAGTGTAGTTAGTATAACATTTATCTGCTTCAATTTTTAAGAAATAATCATATATTATCATACTACTACCCTTTTTATAAACTTTATCAATTACTCGATTAATTGATGAAGGATTAGCAAATATTAAAGTATATGTCTCAGCAAGACCACAGTAATAATAATCATCTTTTAAATAGCAAATATTTAAATTATCTGTGTAAAACATTTCTGAATCTTCTAAATCTTTGCCAAAAATTTTTTTATAACTTTTTTCTAAATATTCCTTTTCTATTTTATTTACAACACATTCATTTGAATCAGCATTTTTTCTAAAAACCATTCCATCATGGGTACATGTTTCTTTCTTTTTAGTACCTTCATATGTTTCTGTAACAATTTTATCCTTTGGTATATTAGCATTTTGGTAAGCAATACAATTTTTTGTTTCCAAAGAGACATCTTTATATGTAATTTTTTTATCAGTGTAATTTAATTGCCCTTCACAAGTACCAATAGTTTTAAAATTAAAGTAATTATATACTCCCTCTACCCTTTTATCACTTGGATTTAAACGATTGTGAAAGCAAATTAGAACACTAATAAATATAATTGTAGTAATTACGAAAATAATTAATAAAATTTTGGTAATTTTATCATCATTTTTCTTATTTTGATTATTTAAATCTTTGACAACATTTTTCTTATTTTTTTTATTCATTTTATCTCTCCATTTAATTATACTTTACGTGATTGAATTTCAGCAATTTTTTCAAAAACCTCCGCTGCATTTCCTTCATTAATTTCAGTATAACCAAGTTCTTTTAAAGCTTGAATTTTAGTGGTATTAAGTTGTTGAGTTCGACTTAACTTTTCTTCTTTTTTAGCTTCAATTTCTTGGACAAATCTTTTACGGCTTTCTAATACTTTACTCTTACTTGCCCCACCATTGTTATATAGAGTTAAAGCTGAATATAAAATACTTTCAAATATAAATTGTTTATCTTCATTAAAAGCATATTCTTCAGGATTAATAAAACCATTTGTTTTAGCCATATATCCTAAAATATATTTAATTTCTGGTACATTATCCATTGATTGTAAAAAATTATATAAATATTTAATGGCAGCAAAATCATTATTACGATTTTCTTCTAATTTTTCTTTTAATAAGAAAGCTATATCATTAAGTAATATCCTACTCTCTTTATCTAAACCTTTTAAATCAAGAAAACTATCTAATTCATTACCATTTTTAACACCAATATTAAGTCTTTTTTCTACATTCATTAAATATTCAGTATCAACTTTAATATTTTTTATTTCTTCATTAGTACCTTCTTTTAAATCTAAAAGTTGCAATAATAAAATCTTTTTTTCTTTTGGCCATTTATCTAGACTATCTAAGACAAGATAATTATAAACCATTTGTCTTGACACTCCTAAGTATTTTGCTAGTTTAACCTTTGAAACCCCTAATTCTTGTAATAAATCATTTAACTTATCCATGACACTCTCTACTTTCTAGTATTTACAATATAATTATATATAACTTAACACTTTTTTGTCAACTAAAAAAATCTATGTTAGACCATATTGATTATCATTCCAATAATCCATAAATAAATAAGAAGTATTAGGATAATCTCTAATAGAT
>CANQVV010000056.1 GCA_947627385.1 uncultured Bacilli bacterium | reverse complement strand
AAATTAAACTAGAATTTAATGTAAGACTAAATTCTTTTTTTCTATACTTAAACTGGAATTTAACTTTTCACTTCACATGATATAAATAATGGCTAATTATTAGTCATTTTTTCTTGTTTATAATAGTTTTGTTTGCTATAATTAAGAAGAGTTAGAAGGTATGGATATGAAGAAAATAAAAGAATATATTGTTAATTTTATTAATGGTTTTTGTATGGCTCTTGCTGATAGCGTTCCAGGTGTTTCTGGTGGTACGGTTGCTTTTATATTAGGATTCTATGATAAGTTTATTACTTCTTTGGATGATATATTTAGAGGTGATTGGAAACACAAAAAACAAGCTTTAATTTATCTTGGTAAAATTGGCATTGGCTGGATATTTGGCTTTGCCTTAGCAGTATTACTATTAGCAAACGTTTTTGATAAACATATTTATGCTATGAGTTCATTATTTATAGGTTTTATTATTTTTGCAATTCCAGTAGTTATTAAAGAAGAAAAAAAATCTTTAAAATTTAGTTTCAAAAATTTAATAGTTATGTTATTAGGAGCTTCATTGGTTATTGTCATAACTTATTTAAATCGAGTAGTAGGGGGAACATTTAATATTGATTCTTTTAATTTAGGTACAATTTTATATGTTTTCTTAGCAGCAATGTTAGCAATATCAGCGATGGTTTTACCAGGTGTTTCCGGCTCAACAATTCTTTTAATATTTGGTATTTATATTCCGATAATTACCAAAATTAAAGATATATTACATTTTAATTTTCAAGGTCTACCAATAATTATAGTTTTTGGTTTAGGTGTTATAGTAGGAGTACTTTATTTTATCAAATTACTACGTAAATGTTTAGAAAAGCAAAGAAGTGCTACAATCTATGCTATATTAGGCATGATGATTGCATCCATTTATTCTATTATAATGGGGCCAACAACACTTGATGTTCCTCTTAAATATTTAACATTTGATACTTTTAGCATCTTCTATTTTATTATTGGTGGTCTTGTTATATTTAGTTTAGAAGGATTAAAAAATTTTTTAACCAAAGATAAAGCATAATTAAATTGTTATATTATGCTTTTTAAATTCTGCAATTATATTTTCATAAAGTTCACTTTCAACTATACGTGCTTTTTTAGGATGAATAAGAAATCTAGCCGTAAGAATAATTTTATTATCCGATATACTAGTATAAATAATAGGTGTTAATTTATTATAATAAATTCGATATTCAGAACTAGCTTTTTTAACTTCCTTGGCCATTTTTTTAGGAATATCTTTTATCGTGTTATTATTATTTATAATAGTAAGTAAAATATTTTTTATTGTTTCTAAATCTTCATTAAAGGGAATATTAATAGTAATTTCATCCCAAATATATTTAAAAGCTACGGTATAATTATTAATAGTGGAGTTAAATATTTGACAATTAGGTACATAAATTATTTTACCAGTACTTTGATTAGTTTGAATGTTAACTTCTAACATTTCAAATGATAAAGAACCTAAATTAATGACATCACCTAAATTATCTCCAACTTTAATTCGATCTTCAATTTTAATGGGTTTAACAACTTTAATATAAATGCCACATAAATAATTATAAATAATATCTTTGGCTGCCAAAGTTAAAGCCGCAGAAATAAAACTGATGAATGTTATAATATCACTAAATTCTTTTTTCCAAATAATAATAATAATAATGGCATATAAAAATCTTAAAATAGTTTTATTACGTCTTGAACTTAGATATATTTTTTTCTCATCTTCGTTATAAGTATAATTTATTTTATCAAGAATTTTATATAGTAATTTCAAGATTATGAAAAATAAAAAAGAGTAAATAATATTAATTAAATAATAATTTTGTAAGATAGCTAATAAATTTTTCATAAATATTCCTTTCATGATATAATGTTTTTTAGGTGATTTAAATGAATTTAACTAAATTAGGTGAAAAAACTTATGTTATAGAAAGTCCTACTAATGTTGGCGTGTACATTCTGGATAATAATAATGTATGTTTAATTGATACAGGAAATTCAAAAGATACGGCTAAAAATATTGATAAAATATTGATAGCTAATAATTGGCATGTAAAATATATTATAAATACTCATAGTCATGCTGATCATATTGGTGGAAATAAGTATTTTCAAGATAAATATCATTGTCAAATTTTTGCTAATAAAATAGAAAGTTATTTTATTAATAAACCTATCTTAGAACCAGCATTATTATATGGGGCATTACCAATTAAAGAGTTACGTACTCATTTTTTACTTGCAAAACCTAGTGTATGTGAGGATATTAATAATTTTGTTATTCCTGGTATTTCTACAATTGATTTATCTGGTCATTCTGCTGGGTTAATTGGTATTGAAACAAGTGATAAAGTTTTATTTGTCGGTGATGCTTATACTAGTCAAAAAATTTTAGAAAAATATACCATTCAATATACTTATGATGTAAAAAAATATTTAGATACATTGAATTTTTTAAAAACTACAAATTATGATTTTTATGTTCCATCTCATGGTGAAATTGAAAAAGATATTGCAAATACATTGATGAAAAATGAAACAACAACTTTAAATATTGAACAACAAATATTAGATTTAATTAAAAAACCAATTACATATGATGATTTGGTGCTAGAATTATGTAATTTTTATCATATAACCTTAAATATGGTTCAATATTACGTGATTGGTGTTACAATAAAGTCCATGTTAACAAAATTGCAAGAAGAAAATAAGGTTGTTTTAAATATTTTGAATGGTAAAATTTTAATTGAAAAAACTATTTAAAATAATGTAATTTTTTTAATTTAACTTTTACTATTTTTTTAATTTCTTTAATAAATATAGATGGATTATTTTTATCATATATTAAAAATGTTTGTTCTTTACACCTAGTGATAGCAACATAAAATAATCGCCGTTCTTCGGCATATTTTATTTCTTTTTCCTGATAAAGTTTTTGAATTAAAATATTATTTTCTATCATATTGGGGAAACCTAAGATTTTGTTATCACAATTTAAAACTATAACATATTCCGATTCCAATCCTTTTGATTTGTGTACTGTGTAGAGTTTAATTTTTTTATTTTGATAAATTAAAATATTGTTTTCAATAGTATAATCATTGTCAATATATTCATAAATATCTTTATTGTTACGTGTAAGAATCATCACATCATCAGAAATAAGCAGTAAATGGTGCAAAAGCTTTTTTAAAGTGTTAATTTTATTTTTATAAGGTGCAAAAATTATAGGATTATCATTTGTCTTAGTAGCTGCTAGTTGTTTTTTTATTTGATAAGGATTTCTAGTTATAAAGTAAGAAGCAATAGCAATAAGTTCTTGGCTGTTTCGATATGTATTAACAAGCTTAATTGTCTTAACATTAGGAAAAATTTTAGAAAAATTGATGAATAATTCCACATCACAACCACTAAATCGATAAATTGATTGCCAGTCATCTCCAACAACAATGATTTTTGACAGAGTATTATTAAATATTGCTCTAATTAAATTTAAACGAATTGCCGAAGTATCTTGAAATTCATCGATAATAATATATTTAAAAGGAAGAGTTATTTTCGAAATATTTTCAGTTGCAAAAATAATCAAGTCATCAAAATCTAACTTTTTGCTAGCTTGTTTCTCTGAAATATATTTTTGATATATATCAAAAATAAAAATTAAAATTTTCTTTTCCAATTTTGTATATTTATTTAATGGTAAATCGGTAAAATTTAGACTATTAGTTTTCCATAAATTGATAAAAGTTGCAATTAAACGGCAAAAACTTAAAAATTCTTTTGAATCGATAAACTTAGTGAAATTTACATTGAGTTGAAGAAATTTTAAGATTAATTTTTGATTTTTGGGAGTAGTTGTTCTTATTTCTTCGGAAATAATATATTCAAGAAGAGTACTAGGACAAATACTGTATTCAAAATTTAAGTTTTCTAGAATAAACATAGCTAATTTGTGAAAGGTAAATACAGGTATTTCCATTTCAATTTTTGCTTTTATATCGTTAACCGAGGCGTTAGTAAAAGAAATAACAAGTATTTCATCCGGTTTTGCATAGTGATTTTCAATTAAATAATTAATTTTTCCAATTATAGTTAGAGTTTTACCAGAGCCAGCCCCAGCAATAACAATGGTATTTTCATCATTTTCTAATAGTTGCATTTGAAAATCGTCTAAGTAAAATTTCCCAACTTTATAATTTTTATACATAATAAAACCTTTCTTTTTTGGAAAAGTTTCTTATAATATATTAACACAATTTTACTTATATTTGTAAAGTAAGTTTTTGCTTTAAATAAATCTATTGTATAATAAAATTGCAGTAGGTGAAGTAAAGTATGGAAAAATTAAAGAGAGTAGTTGGAGTTGCTTTTGTGGACAATGGCAAATTACTTATTGTGAGATCTCAAAGAAGCAGTACAACTAATTCATGGACATTAGTAGGTGGAGGAATTGAAACTGGTGAAACAGAAATTACAGCGGCCCTAAGGGAAGTAAACGAGGAAGTTGGTAGAGGCTTTGAATTTTGTGAAGAAGATTTACTACCTATTATGTGCTTTAAAGAAGCTGCTGCTAGTGATAGTGATGTTATTATAGAAATGAATATGTTTTTAGCAACTAAACCAATCCATGTAAGTTTAATACCTAATGATGAAATATTAGATTATCATTGGTATTCTTTGGGAGAAACAGAATATAATTTATCAACATCTATTAGAGATCATTTTTTACCATATGCAATTCAAAGAGGATTAATTTTTTAAAAAATAAAAAAATTATTGAATTAAATTAGAAATTCCCGATGGTAGCAAAAAATTAATTTGTAAGAGAAAAATCCCATAATAAAGAGAATA
>CANQVV010000055.1 GCA_947627385.1 uncultured Bacilli bacterium | reverse complement strand
CATCCTCCTAGATTAATTTTATCAAATTTTGTATTACTTGACTTATCTAGTTTTTATTATAAGAGTCTTTCTAAATATTATAAATTAAAGTAAAACGATTAACAAGTTAATTATTTATGGTCAAATATACTTTTTTACTCTTCGGTGGAATTAATATAGACAATTAAATTTTTTATATTATTAAGTCCTGTTCCCGCACTTATACTTTGGTTGCCAATTAAACCAACCAAAACATTCGAATTATATTTTGGATCATCACTAGTAACATATCTTTTTTCAATATTAACATTATTACTATTACCCCAACTTTCGGCTTCACTTACCGTTTTGCCAATAAAACTTGGTACTCTTTTTATATCTGCCCCAGTTTTTAAATCTTTACCAGCAACTTTTTGAACATATGGAGTATTAGCATCAAAAGAAAATTCAGTAATTCTTTCAGCTTCTTCTATTTCTAGATTTACTTTCATCATTTTAATAATATCATCAAGACTACTTTCATAATATCCTAAGGCTGAACTATAAGTATTAGTTTTTTCATTGTAAACATTATTATCATATACTTCTAAATATGCTTTTTGAATAACTAAGGCATCTTTATCTGTAATTAAATTCATAACCATATTTTTTAAAATATTATAACTTGATAAAATTTGTTCTCTTGACATATTAACTGAAATATTATTGCTAATGGCAGATAATATATCTTTAAATTCTGTTACTGTATTTAAAGATAATAATTTTTTAGACATAGCCTCTACTATTAATTGTTGATTTTGAATTCTTTGTAAATCCCCAGTAGGAAGTGAATGTCTATGTCTAGCATAAGCCAAAGTTTGTTCACCATTTAAATGTTGAAATCCTTTTTTAAGACATATTTGATTGTCAAAATTACGATGACTATCTTGTTCACAAAATGGATAAGTAACTTCGACATCTATTCCTTTTAATGCCTCAACCAAATCAACCACTCCCCTAAAATTAATTTTGGCATAATAATCAATATCAATATCAGTTAATTTTTTTATAGTATTAATTACACATGATAATCCCCCTGCACTTGATGAATTAATTTTAGCTTTATTATTATTTCGACAAGTAATTGGAACATATAGATCTCTTGGAATACTAAATATTGAAGCATTTAAAGTTTTAGGATTAAATGTAATAAGCATTAAAGTATCGCCATTTAAAGAGGTGGCATCATCAATATTATCCTCAGTAGAATCTACTCCCATTATTAATAAGGTAAATGGTTCATTTAAAGTTTTATTACTATTTATTTTAACTTCATTTTTTTCTTGAATAATACTTTTATAAACTATTTTTGTTTCTTCACTTATGTTGGCATAAGTATCTTCACTACTAAAATCATTGACATAATTTCCTTGAACAAAAGCTCCATCTATTTGATGATTATATAAATCATATATTAATTCTTCATATGTATCATAACTTTTAATATTATATTTTAATTTATTTTCTTTAATAATTTTATTAGCTACTTTATAACCTTCTATATCATCTTCATTATTTATCATACCAACATTATTAATAGTAGCAGTATCTTTTAAAGTTATTAAATAACCAGTATATATTGTAGTATCACGATCTGTTAAATTACCTATTTCACCATATACTACGTCAATAAAATAAAAAGCCACTGTTAATATTAAAGATAAAATAAAAGTTATAATTATAATTAAGATATATTTAACTTTATTTTTATTAACTATATATGTATAACCTTTATAAATATAATATATAAAATACATAGCAATTAAGAATATTAAAACTATTCTTATCGTAGTTTCAATACCACTTAATTTAATTAAGGTAATACTAAAAAGTAATGAAGATACTAAAAAAACTACTATTCCAAGTAAATAGATAATTAATCTAAATTTATGGGTATAAAATAGTCTTTTTAGTTTTCTTTTCATATACTTACTCTACTTTCTCATAACTTACAACATAAAGTTTATTATCTTTTTTAATTAAAGTAATTACACCTTTTTTAGCATATTCATTTACTTCTTCATAATCCCAATTCAAAGTAATTTTATAAGCATCATATTCGGTATTATTAAATGTATATTTAGTTTGTTCTAATGTATCTTTATTAATACTTTTAACAATAGCATATTTATCTCTTTTAGTAGTATTTTTATCTTGCATATATTTGTAAATAGTGTCTTCTACATTTAATTTATAATTTTCAACTACCTCTGGTAAAACGTATTCAGCTCCCCCAACATCATATTTATTATCTTTATTATCCATTGTAAATAAGTCTATAACAAAAAGTTCACTTAAATATTCAGCATATAATTCATAATTTATTTCAGTACTTTTTAAAACATTTTTTAAGTTCTTAAATACTTCTTGCATTAACTTAGAATCTCTGTCTTCTAATAAATAATTATAATTAGCTATTTTATCTATTTCTTTATAATTAGATTTTTTTACATCTGGTTTAAATTGCATTGCTACTAAAATAATGAGCATTAAAACAATTAGAATAACTATTATTCTCAATAAAATTTTAAACTTCTTTTGCATTACTTACCTTCCCTTTTCTCAGGATTAAGTAAATCATAAGTAACAATTGCATTACCAATTTCTAGGACTTTTTCCGTATAATCTAATTTATCTTTAATATAATTAGGTTCTAATTCAATATTTTCTTTTAATAACTTATATTCACCGGTTGAATTATTATAATAAACTTTATCAGTTAAATAATTACCACTAGGGAACACTACAATATTGTCATCTTTAATATTAAAGATATCATGTCCTAAAACATAAGTACTTTCAATACCAAGCATATTATATAAAGTTGGTACTGCATCATACATTCCCATTATTGTTTTTACTTCACCATGTAATTTTTTGGCTAATTTTTCATTTTTAGTCCACATAATAAGTGGTGTTTTTTTAGTTAATTGATGATCAAAACTATCATATGGAATAAAGGTTGGATCACTTTCATCTTTTAATAGACCAGTTTTATAATCATAATTATACAAGAAATTCATATTTTTATAATTTAGTTTAGCATCATGATCTCCGTAGAAAACAAATACTGTATTATTAAAATAATCACTTTCTTTAATATAGTTAAGGAAATCACCTAAGGCTTCATCAGCATAGTGACTACTAACAATGTATTTACCAACATCCATATCACATAAATAACAACTACTCTTTTCTTCACCAGTTACTTCATCAGTATAATAATCATTAATATCTAAGGTAAAAGCTTTATTACTTGCCCATGGTGTATGATTAGATAAAGTAATTAATGTACCAAAATAATTACTATAAGTACTTTCAATATTTTCTAGTTTACTTACTGCTTGTTGAAAGAATAATTTATCATTAATTCCTAAACCAACTACATCAGGATTATCTTCTTCTTTACTATCATTAAAGACAAATGAGTCATGGAAATACATATCCATATACCCTAAATTAGGATGGATTTTATCGCGTCCCCACATTCCCGGTAAATTACCATGCATACTAAATGTATAATAGCCATCTTCTTTTAAGTTAGTTGCCAGAGTATTAAAAGTATTAGCATGATAATTAATAAATACAGTTCCATTTAAAACAGGCAAAAGTCCGGTTAACATCATGTATTCAGCATCAGATGATGTACCAATAGAAACTTGGGGATAGAAATTACTAAAAAATAATCCTTCATTAGCTAATTTCTTTAAGTTTGGTACCACTTCTTGACCATTAAATTCTAAATCCATTAAGAAATTTTGCATACTTTCCATATGAATATAGACAATATTATATCCATTTAATATATCAGTATATTTATTTTTCTCATCATATTTAGGTCTTTCAGCATCAGTGAAATAATCATTAACCATTTGATAAGCTTCTTCATAACCAAATAAACTAGAAATTTTAGGTTGAATAGTTTGGAATATATCGTTAAATTGATACATAATAATACCAAAACGTTCCACTATATAAGGGCGATCCCATTGTTTAGATAATCTACTATAATCTTTTCCAGTTGCTGTGGCAAATGAATAACCTAAAAAAATTAGCGCTCCGATTAAAGTAATGGCCACCATTCTTTTTTTACTTTCCACTTTATCTAGTAAATTATAATATGATGACGCTTTTAATCTAGAATGAATATAATAAAATATAATAGGTTGTAAAATATAAACAAAATCTATTAACCGTAATTGTGTATATACTGCATCAGTAACTGTTTCTAGTTGAGTAACAGTAGCTAGTTCAGCAACCGAAGCAAAAGATGAGTAAAATATATAATAAACAGAATTTATAGTTTCAATAAGACTAAATATACATAACCAAATGAAAAAATAACGAAATTGATTTTTGGGCTTAACTAAATAACCAAAAGCTCCGATTAATAATATTAAACCAATATTTGTTACTAGGGGTGCAATAAAATAATCCCCTCTAACTGTTACATCACGAAGTATGATAGTTCCAATTGTAGCAATTAACAAATAAGTTAAAAATAATCTATTAGTATAAATATATTTAGTAATACTATTATATATTTTCTTTATATACTTCTTTATTGAATTCATATTTTACCTTCTTCAAACAATATTATAACAATTTTAATAATTATTAGCAATTATTGTTGCAAAATATTTAAAAATTTGATATTATTTATTCACATGCAGGTGTAGTACAGCGGCTAGTATGCAACCTTGCCAAGGCCTTTGGTAGAGGTCAAATTTAAAGCCATTGGACTTTGATATATAAAGGGTTTATGAGGTAAGGAAAGTAAAAAATAGTTAAAAAATCAATTTCGTGTACCAATTCGTGTACCAAAATAACAAACTTCAGTGAAATTGATTTTAATTATTTTTAACTATTCCTTACATCAAAATCTATCAAAAAATTAACATCTGTGTTATAATAAAAATTGCTTATGCAGGTATAGTACAGTGGTTAGTACACCGCGTTGCCAACGCGGGAACGGCAGTTCGAATCTGCTTACTTGCTCCAGATTGATAGGAAACTCGGAAAATTCTTCGAGTAGTAATATACATTAACTAGAAGTACGTTCTAGTTT
>CANQVV010000054.1 GCA_947627385.1 uncultured Bacilli bacterium | reverse complement strand
AAATAAATTTTGTTCAAGTTTTCATGACTATGTGTGCCTTGAACGAAGTGAAAGGAATGTGTGGTTTAAATGAAAAAGAAAATTCTATTATTAAGTTTGATCTTTTTAAGTATAGATATAGTAACTAAATTATTAATAGATGAGTATTTTAATTTAATGGAAACTAAAATAATTATTGCTAATTTTTTTGCTTTAACCAAAGTTTATAATAATGGAGCTTCATGGAATATTTTGGCAGGTTATCGTTATTTAATTATTATTTTTACAATTATTATTTTTATAGCTTTAATTTTTTATCAAAAAAAGTTTAAATTAAATAAAAGAAATATACTAGCATTTAGTTTAGTATATAGTGGTATTATTGGTAATTTAATTGATCGAATTTTTAAAGGATATGTTATTGATTTTTTCGATTTTACTATTTTTGGTTATAATTATCCAGTATTTAATTTTGCCGATATTTGGATAGTTGTAGGCATATTTTTAATTATTATAGCAATATTAAAAAAGGAAGATGAAAATGAAGTTAGTAGTAAATAGAGACGATATTAGAGTAGATAAATATTTAGGTGAAGAAACTGATTATAGTAGAGAATTAGTTACTAAAATGTTAAAAGAAGGATATATTAAAGTTAATGATAAAGTAGTAAAACCTAGTTATAAAGTTAAAATTGCTGATGAAATAGATATTGATGAAAGTTTTAAAATAGAAGAAGATATAACACCGACAGCTATGAAGCTAAACATTGTTTATGAAGATGATGATATTATGGTAATTGATAAGCCAAGTGGTTTAGTAGTGCATCCTGGGGCTGGTAATTATAATAATACTTTGGTTAATGGCCTTATGTATTATACTGATAATTTAAGTGATTTAGGTGGTAACAAGCGTGTAGGGATAGTTCATCGTTTAGACAAAGATACCTCAGGATTAATGCTGGTAGCTAAAACTAATAAAGCTCATGAAATTTTAGCTGATGATTTTAAACATAAAAGAGTTTATCGAGAATATTATGCCTTACTAGATGGTGTTTTTCCTAGCCAAACTGCTCATATAGATGCTCCGATTGGGCGTAGTAAAGATAATTTTAATAAAATGGTTGTTAGAAGTGATGGTAAAGAGGCCAGAACTAATCTTAAAGTTTTAAAACGTTATAAAGATTATACTTTGGTAAGTTTAGTTTTAGAAACTGGTCGAACTCATCAAATAAGAGTTCATTTATCATATATTGGTTATCCAATAGTCAATGATCCTGTCTATAATAAAAAAAGTGCTACTTCTTTTGGTCAATTTTTACATTCCAAAGTTATTCGTTTTGAACATCCAATCACCCATAAAAAAATGGAGTTTGAAAGTAAACTCCCCCAAGAATTTCAAGATTTTTTAGATAAATTAGATAAATGTTAAAATATTGGCAAAGGTAAATACGACAAAGAAGAAATAAGGCAGACTTAGTACTTGATAACGACCATAAATACTTTTCATTTTTCTTACTAAGAAAAATGCGGCAAAAATTAAAGTTAAACTTAATAAAGCGCTATAAATTAAATTATAATAACTAAAAATTATAGATAATAAAAAAATTAATAAATAGTTAATACAAAGTAAAAATGTTAAGTCATTATCTAGTTTATCTTGCCAAACTATCTTACAAATTGGTATAGTAATATATAGTATTACAGCAATGTAAAATAAAAAATATAAATTCATAATATCACCCTTTACTAATAATATGTGTGATGTTAGAATAATATGAAAGGAGTTTTCATGAATACAATAATTAGTAATAAAGATGAAATTATAATGAGTTTAGTTCATTATTTTGTGACCGAAGAAAATTATACACCAATTAATGTTCAAGGAGCTCAAAATGAAATATGGTTAGAAAATTTAGAGGGACCATATAAAATAGTTAGAATTAATTCTAAATATATTCATAATTTAGAACAATATAAATTGGATTTATTACGAATGAATTTTGTCATAAAACAAATTAAGAAAAAAACTTTATCTTTAAAGATGAATGCTTTAAATATTTGTTTAGATTTAAATAATTCAGTTGATTTAAAGGTTGAAGATAAAAATATTAATACTATTAATGTTTCCGATATTAGTGATATTAAGAAGAATAAAATTCTTAGTAAGTTATTTCCTAAAATCACAACGAATAACTTTTCGAAAACTGATAATTTTGATAAATTAATTCATATTACGGATGATATTAATCGTAAAACCGCTAAGGAAAATATTAAATATGAAGAAGTATTTAAACCAAAACCAATTATAATTACTAAAATAATAATATTACTTTGTATTGCTATGTACATAGTTAGTTTATTTATTGAAGATGATTTTACCACCGCTCTTTTAATCTTAGGTGCTAATAATCGTTCCTTGGTATTAGCTGGTGGCTATCATCGTTTAATAGTTTCATCATTCTTACATGGAAGTTTATTACATTTACTTGTTAATATGTATTCTTTATGGATAATTGGTAGTCAAGTTGAAACTTATATTGGTAAATGGAAATTTTTAGTAATTTATTTACTAAGTGCTTTAATGGGTAGTTTATTTAGTATTGTTATTTATGAAAATAGTCTATCTATTGGTGCTAGTGGAGCTATCTTTGGTTTAATGGGATCATTACTTTATTTTGGTTATCATTATCGTCTTTATTTATCAAATACTTTAACTAGCCAAATTATTCCTATTATTATTTTAAATTTAATTTTAGGCTTTACTATTAGTGGTATTGATAATGCTGCTCATATTGGTGGCCTTATCGGTGGATATTTAGCTACAATGTTAGTTGGTTTAAAATATAAAAGTAGTAAAAGTGAAATGATTAATGGTGGTATCGTCTATACTATCTTAGTTGTATTTTTATTATATGTAGTTTTTAAATTAGTATAACAAAAGCCCATTCACTTTAAGATTTTTCGCATATCTTATCAGTGAAGGGGATTTTTTATGAGTGTTAAATTAATTGATGTCAAAAATGCTGTTTTAAAAAATAAAGTACATTATGTGACTAGTGATTATAAAACTAGGGGTAATCGAAGTGTTCATAATGGCATGGATTTAATTGGCAAAAATAGAAGTGCTGATTATGTGATTGCCATCGATGATGGTAAAGTTATTACTAGTACTTATTCAAAAACAGCGGGATATTATGTTGAAATAAAACATCAAAATGACTATATTTCCAGATATTTACATATGAAAAAAAATTCAATTAAAGTAAAAAAAGGTGATAATGTTATTAAAGGTCAAGTATTAGGTTTTATGGGAAATACTGGTGATAGTAATGGGGCTCATTTACATTTTGCAATATATGATAACAAGGGCACACCACAAGATCCACTTCCATACCTCCAAGACAAACTTAAATTTACTTTTTCTGGATTTTCCAAATTTGTTTCCAATGTTCAAAGTGCTTTAAAAGCTCGGGTAGATGGCATAGCAGGACCCGAGACTTTATCTAAAACAATTACTATATCAGCCAAAGTTAATCATAAGCATCCAGTAGTTAAATATTTACAAGAGTATTTATATAATTTAGGATATAAAGATATTGGTACTGCTGATGGCATAGCAGGACCTAAATTTACTAAGGCCATCAAACAATTTCAAAAAGATAACAATTGTGTGGTAGATGGTATTGTAACTATACAAAATAAAACTTGGAAAGCATTACTCAAATTAATTTAAATTTATTTTTTCTAAAAAAGTCACTATGTGGCTTTTTTGTTTCTATAAAACTAAGCTAATATTAGAATAATAACTAAATTAGGTGATAAATATTAAAGAAAAGACTGATATTAAAATAAATGAATATGATAATATAAGAATATTTAGCTTGTTAAAAATCATATTTTATGATATATTGAATATGTCAAGAAAACTTGCATAAAAAGATTTTGTATTAGCCAAATGATTAGTAGTAACAAATGATACAAGTGCTTCGAAGAATTTTTATTAAAAGAACTATTTTATTTATTAATATCAAATCTTTTTTTTAAATTAGTAATTTAATATAATAAGAAAGGTAGTGCTGAAAATGTGCAAATTAGGAGATGTGATTATAGTAAAGGAATTTAAGGATGAAAATGGTGAAATTGTTCCAAGACATTCATTTGTAGTTATAAACGATGAACCAGATTATGTAGAAGGATTCAGGTATGATTTTGTATGCAATATGTTATGTAGTTTTCACGATGAAAATCATAAAAAGAAAAAGCTTAAATTTAAGCAAAATTTAGCCGTTAAAGAAGAAAAAATATCAGGTGAAAATATTAATTCAAAAGAAGGATTTATTAAAGCTGATAAATTATATTATTTTGATAAAAATAAAATTGAATACAAAGTTATTGCTCATATGGATTCTGAATTATTAGATGAATTAGTGCAATTAATATTAAAACTTCAAAAAGAAAATTTATTAATACCTATTTATACAAATATAGTAAAAAAAGTAAATTGTTAAGTTTGACAAGTATGTGTTAAAATGTTAAAATAATTTACAATTACTATACAAATTGTTTTAAATAAGAGTATAATATTAATTAGAGAGGAGTTACTATGAAAGAAGCAAAGACAAATACTAAATTTCCTAAGGGATTCTTTACTAGTATAAAGCCTTGTAAAGTAAATCATAGTAAAGATTCTGACAATTATGATAAGCCGTTTGAATGGAGTAAAAATGTTTTAAATGGTAAAAGTACGGTGAAATTAGTATCCAAAAAACTAGTCAAATAATGGCTAGCTTTTTTAATAGTGATCTTTATTTACTTAAATTATAAGATATTATAAAAGCTAGGATAGTTATTATTAAGCTAATTAAATTAAAAGTATGGGGATAGATAAATAAGATAGAAGAAATAACAAAACCAATGATGGCACTATAAGTAATTTGAAAATATTTTGTTAAAAGAATATTCATTATTTTAATAATTAAGATAGCACTTATTAAAAAAGATATAATAAAAGGAATAAATTTTATTAATATATAAATATTAATATTAAAAGGATTAGCAATAATATTTAAAAAGTATTTATAAATACCTAAAATCATTAATAAAGCAGCGCCACTAATACCAGGAACTATTTTACCAAATGCATAAAATATTCCTGCTAAAATCATTATGAAAAAATTAGGATTAGTAATTTCTTTTCCTAAATTATTTTCAATTATAAATAAAATTATTCCTAATAATAAAGCAATAAAGAAGGGAATCAAAGCAATATTTTTAGAAGTTTTAATTTTTATTTCATTAATTAAATAAGGAATACAACCAGTTATAAAACCAATAAATACAAAAGAAATAAATTCTAATTTATAATTAAGTAAATAAAGGATAATTTTACTAAAAATTAATACACTTAATATAATACCAATTATAATAGGTATTAAATATGTTAAATTTTCTTTTAAATTTTTAGTTAAGTTAGTTATTTTAAAAATAATTTTATCATAAATACCTAAAATAGTTGCTAAAACACCACCCGAGACACCAGGAATAATAAAACCAAGACCAATAATTAAACCATAAATTAAATTTTGCCAAATCATTGTCAATTTCTCCTTTAAATATCTTTATTAATTTTATTAAAAAAAGACTTATGTTATACTCTCAACTTAAACACTTTTTAAAAAGCAAAATCTCTCAAACTCAGTATTTAAGCTGAATTGAGAGATTTTTATGTGT
>CANQVV010000053.1 GCA_947627385.1 uncultured Bacilli bacterium | reverse complement strand
ACAACCGAGAATTGTGGAGCAAATGATGAGTTAATAGATAAATATATGTACAGAATAATAGGAATAACTCCAGATGGTGAAATGAAACTAATCAAAGAAACATTTATAAAAGAGGAAAGTACAAGTGGGTTTGCATGGAATGATAAGTATTCCGTAGATCCCGAAGCATTAACATATTGTCCAAATGGCAAATGCCCAGATTGGCCAGATAGTGAATTATTTAAAAGATTAAATGGAACAAGTAACGGAAAAATCGAAGGTATAGGTTCATGTTATCCAACATGTGATAATGCCGATACCGATATCTTTGTAGATAGTGAACAATATGATTATTTGCAATCAGGAGATAATACAAATGGAAGTACATGGTATAACTTAATAAGTGAACATGAATGGATGTATGGAGATACACCAGATGCTTCTAATGGAGATGCAATGTATCAAATAGAGACAGGACAAAAAGAAACATCCCACTATGTACAACAACCAGCAGGGTCTACAACAGTAGTATCTGAAAGTTATAAATGGCCAAGTACAAATAAGGTAAAATCAAAAATAAGCTTAATGTACATACATGACTATGTATATGCCTATCCAGGAGGAAACCCAGGAAATGCTACAAATAGAAAGAATAGTTGGATACATTTCCAAAAAGATGGATACAACACCTCTTCGACTTACGAATGGTTAAGCACTCGCTGGGGTATGAATAGTGTGGGTGGCGTGAATGTCCATGCACGGATTACGATTGATATAGGTTCCATCGGCAACTACGCCTTGTATAGCGGGAACGGCGTGCGCCCTGTCTTCTATCTTTCATCCGAGGCAAAAATCAAAGATGGAGGAGACGGTACCAAAACAAATCCATATATACTAGATGTAAATGAGTAATATAATTTATAAGATATAAATGTTGATAAATTACTAGTTATCAACATTTTTAAATGGTATTAAACATATAATTTTTTAGGTGGATTATGAAAAAAATTATAGTACTATTACTTATTTTAATACCTTTTAAAGTAAATGCTATTAGTGCTTCATCTGCTATTGCTATGGATTTAGATACAGGTAGAGTATTATATGGCTATAATTTAAATGAAAAAAAATTAATTGCTAGTACTACTAAAATAATGACTGCTATAATTGCTATTGAAAATGGAGAATTAGATAAAAAAATAAAAATTACTGATATTATTCATGAAGCCTTTGGTAGTGCTATATACATAGAAGTAGGAGAAGAATTAACTTTAAGAGATTTATTATATGGATTACTTCTTAGAAGTGGAAATGATGCTGCCTTAGCTATTGCTGAGGCTATTTCTGGTAGTGAAGAAGAATTTGTTTATAAAATGAATGATTATGCTAGTAATTTAGAAATGACTAATACTGTTTTTTATAATCCTCATGGTCTTGAAGAAAGTAATGGAAATGCTAATACATCAACTGTTTTAGATATGGCAAAACTTACTAAATATGCCATGGAAAATAGCACTTTTAGAGAAATTTTTAAAACAAAAACATATACTGTTAAAACTAATTATAAAACCTATGTATGGCATAATAAAAATAAGTTATTAAATGAAGATTATATAACTGGTGGTAAAACCGGATTTACTGAAAAAGCTAGAAGAACCTTAGTATCCACAGGATCTAAAAATAATATTAATATAGTAGTTGTAACTTTGAATGACCCCAATGATTGGGCAGATCATAAAAGTTTATATAATAATATTTTTAAAAACTATCAAAGTTATAAAATAATTAATCAAAAAAAATTTAAAGTAAAAACCAAAGATTATTATGAAAATGCAAAATTATATGTTAAAAATGATTTTTATATGACATTAACTAAAAAAGAATTAAAAGATGTTACCTTAAATATTAATCTTTTTAAATTAAGAGAATATAGTAATGATGATATAGTAGGTTATGCTGAGGTTAAAATAGATAATAATATTTATCATAAAGAACCAATTTATGCTCAAAAAATAGAAAATGACAAAAATTTAGCTTGGTGGCAAAAATTGAGGAGATGGATATTTAATGGTTAGTTATATTTGGGCCTTTTTAATTGGTATAGGTATTATATATTCACTTATAAGTGGTAATATAAATGTTTTAAATGAAAGTATTTTAACTAATGCTAATGAAGCCTTAGATTTAATTTTAAACTTATTACCTACTATTGTTTTATGGACTGGTATTTTAAAAATAGCCGAAGAAAGTGGATTACTGGCTAAATTTGCTAATCTTTTAAGTCCAATTTTAGAAAAATTATTTCCTGATGTTCCGAAAAATAATAAAGCCTTAGGTTATATTTCATCTAATATTGCTGCAAATATGCTAGGACTTGGAAGTGCTGCTACTCCGGCAGGATTAAAAGCAATGAATGAACTTCAAAAAATAAATCCTCAAAAAGATACTGCTACTACACCAATGATAACTTTTTTAATATTGAATACAGCTGGGGTAACTTTAATTCCAACCACCATTTTAGCTTTGCGTGTTGCTTATAAATCTGTTACTCCTGGGGAAATTATACTTCCAGCTATTATTGCTACTACTTGTTCATCAATTGCTGGTTTAACCTTAGATTATTTTATTAGAAAGAGAAAAAAGAATGGAAATAATATCTAAAATAATATTACCTATTTTTATTTTTATTATTGTTTTTTATGGGGTAAAGAAAAAAATAAATGTTTATGATACTTTTTTAGAAGGTGCCAAAGAAGGTTTAATGACAACTTTTAGTATTTTTCCTGCTGTTATTGCAATGATTTTTGCCATTAATATTTTTTTAGATAGTAATTTTTTAGGTTTTGTGATGAAAGCTTTATCACCCATTATTGGTAATATTAATGTGCCCTTAGAAATAATACCTATGGCTATATTAAGACCAGTATCGGGTACAGCTTCTTTGGCAATTATGAATGATATTTTTAAAACATTTGGTCCTGATTCATTTGTTGGTAGATTAGCCTCCATTTTACAAGGTTGTACTGATACAACAATTTATGTAATTGCTCTTTATTTTGGCACCGTAAAAATTACTAAAATTAGACATGCTCTGTGGGGTGGCTTGTTTGCTGATTTAATAGGTATTATTGCAGCGATTATCTTAACTAATCTTTTCTTTTAAATAATATTTTGTTATACTACATTTAGTTGGTGATAAAATGGAAAGATTACAAAAGATGATTGCTGAAAGTGGCTATACTTCAAGAAGAAAAGCCGAAGAATTAATACTTGCTGGTAAAGTTTTAGTCAATGGTGAAATAATTACTACTTTGGGTTTTAAAGTAAGTGATGAAGATATTATTGAAATAGATGGTAACATTTTAAATAAAAATATAAAAAAAGAATATTATTTACTTAATAAACCAAGAGAAGTTATTTGTAGTGTTAGTGATGATAAAAAAAGAAAAACTGTTGTTGATTTAATTGATACAAATAGTAGAATTTATCCCGTAGGAAGACTTGATTATGATACAACTGGCCTTATAATTTTAACTAACGATGGTAATTTTGCTAACATTTTAATGCATCCAAGTCATAAAGTTGAAAAAACATATATTGCTAAAATAAATGGTATTTTAAATGAAGATGATTTTAAAAAAATTAGAAAAGGTATTGATATAGATAAACGGGTACTAAAAATTAAACATATGAAAGTTAAAGAAGTAGATAAGAAAAAAAATACTTCCTTAGTAGAAATTACTATTGAGGAAGGACGAAATCATATTGTTAGAAAATTTTTTGAAGCTTTACATTATGATGTTTTAAAGTTAACAAGAATAAAATATGCTAATTTAACTCTTGGTAATTTAAAAAGTGGTGAATATCGAGAACTTTCCAAAGATGAAGTAAGATACTTATACAATTTAAAATAAAAAAATTCATTGACAAAAATGGTTACATATATTACCATTTTTTTGAAGTGAAATACTATCAAAAATGAAAAAATTAATTAGCCAAGGTAAAAGAAGATTTCAAATAAGAAAAGATTCTGATTATCTTGCTGATTTACTTGAATTAGGAATTTCCGAAGAAGAGGCTTGGCGTTATATTTTAGTAGGATTAAACATTAATATGCTTGTTGTGGATCCAAAACCATTTTATAGTAAAACCGTTAATGCCTTAGTATTTAAAAGAGTACTATGGCTTATATTAAATTAAAAATTGAAATTAACAATAATTGTTAAGAAACAGTTTGCTTGTCATTTCACAAGGATAGATAGAGTTGGAGAATGTTTATGAAATGTGATATTTGCAATAGTAAAAACAGTTATGTAAAAGACTATGAAAATGTTTTTGAAATTAAAGGAAAAGAAATAAAATTTACTTGTCCAAGAAGATTTTGTCAAAATTATAATAGCTTAATGTATGATGAAAAATTAGATAATGAATGCTCTTTAAAAGCAATTGAACTTTATAATAATTGTTTTGGTATACCCAAAGATGATTTAGTAATTTTTCGTAAAAATTTAAATTTGTCCCAAGAATTATTCGCTAAAATAATAGGATGTGCTAAAAAAACATTAATAAGTTATGAAAAGGGAACAGCAATTCCTAATGATAATTATATGATTGTTTTAAAAAGTTTAATGGCTAAACCAGAAATGATTCTGACTTTTATTGATGCTAACAAAGGGTATTTTAGTGAAAAAGAATATACTAAGATACATAATAAAGTAAATTGCTATTTAGGAAATAACATAAAAGGAATTTTATTAAATGAAAGTTTTATTCCTACTGAATTTAATGGTTATACTGAATGCAATAAAAATAAAGTTTTTAATATGATATTATTTTTGGCAGATTCGAGTATTTTAAAAACAAAATTGTTAAAAGAAATGTTTTATGCCGATTTTATGTTTTATAAAAATATAGGCAATTCTATAACGGGCTTAGAATATGCAAAATTGCAATATGGCCCTGTTCCTAATGATTTTGAAAAAATAATAGAAGAATGTTGTAAAAAAAATCTTATTGATTATAAAGTTACTTATGATAATAATTTGGAATATCATGAAATTATTGCTAAAAGTAAAGTCAATTTAAATATTTTTTCCAATGAAGAAATAGAAATTTTGAAGAAAATAAAAGAGTATTTTAAAGATTTTAGCTCTAAAAAAATTGAAGATTTTTCTCATAAAGAAAAAGGTTACATTGAAACAAAAATGTATAAAAATATTAGTTATGATTATGCATTTGATATTGAAAGCATAAAATAAAAAAAGCATTAAGTTGCTTTTTTATTTGTTAAATAATTCTGAATGACTACCGGTAGCAAAAAGTAATAAAATTATAGTATTTTTTTGAATTTTATAAATTAACAACCAATCAGGTTCAATGTGACATTCTCTACAATCTTTATATGTTTTGTCATTTATTAATTGATGATCTTTATATTTTGGATCTAATTTTTCATCATTTGCTAATTTTTCTACAATAGTAATTAATTTTTCTATATTTTTCCCCTGCTTAGATAATTGTTTTAACTGTTTATTAAATTTATTAGTGGTATCAACTATATATAATTTGTTAATTATGTTAATCTTCTTCATTTAATATATCCTCAAACATTTGTCTTACATTATTATAACCTTTTCTTTTACCACTTTCTATATCTTTAATAATTTGATCGCCTTCTTTTAATGCTTCTAATAATTCTTTACTTGGTTCGGGATTAATTTCTTTAACTTCAAAAGGAATACCATGTTCAAATATTGCTCTTTTTAAAAACATATTGATAGCAGTACTCATATTAAGACCTAAATTGTTAAAAATTTTAGTAGCTTCTTCTTTGACATCAGTAGGAACATTAACATTTATTACACTTGTTAAATTAGCCATATATATCACCTGTCTTTCTATCAGTTATTTTAACATATTTATAATATAATATCAATATATATCTTTATGCTATATATATTGTATGTATATTGTCAAAAAATATGCAAAATAAAAAAGAAGCATTTATTCAGCTTCCTTTTGACAGCAATCTTTGTTATCACAATGTTCACATTCGTGTTCATCTTCAACTTTATCATCATCAACATAACTAATAGCATTAGTAGGACAAGATGACATAGCATTTTTAGCATTATCACTTTCGATATTTTCTTCACTAATTACAGAAGAAAGTCCATCATCATCAAAATCAAAATGTTCACTGTCAATAGCTACACAAGCACCACAACCTATGCAAGCCTCTTTATTAACAAATAATTTTTTCATGTTTCCTCCTTTTCTAATTATATAAAAAAATCAATATTTTTTCAACACGGTTTAACCTATAAATTTTTAAATTAATTTAACTTTGAAATAGCAAAATAAATTATCCAAAAAATTTGCAAAATAAGTTAAACTG
>CANQVV010000052.1 GCA_947627385.1 uncultured Bacilli bacterium | reverse complement strand
ATCAACTAATAAAAAAACAGTAGATAAAAATGAAGAAAGTAGTATTGATAAGGAAGGTGAATAATCTTTCTTTTTTTTTCTCAACATTTTTTGAAAAAAATGTTGACACTCGGGGGGGGGAGGTATTATATAATTATCTTATAAAATAGAGAGGATTGTATAATATGGAAGTTATCAACAAATATCGAAAAAAAATAATAGTTATATGTGTAATAATAGAAATAATATTAGTGCCATTAATAGTAAGAAATATAATAAGTTTAAAAAACAAAGATAATAATGATAATAATATTCCAAGTGAAAATGAAATAGGAAAACAAGAATTTGGGATAATGTATCGTGATAATGATACTGATAGTTATAAAGCATATAGTGGAAGTATAATAGATGCAATAAATAATAGTTATGAATTAAATTTAACCAATAGTAAATGTAGTGATGGAAGTGGAGCCACAGTAACACCAAGTAGTGTATTATCGATAAATGGAAGTACAGTAACCATAAAAAGTAATAAAACAGTATATTGTACATTGTATTTTGATTTAAAGAAAAGTATGACAGCATTAGAATTGTTAAAAAGCAAGCCCAAAGATTTAAGTCCAACCATCCAAGGAGATATGTATAGATATCAAGCAGCACCAGCAAGTGCCAATGAAGCAGCCAAAATGACCAATTGGATATGTTTTGGAACAACCGAGAATTGTGGAGAAAATAATGAATTAATAGATAAATATATGTATCGAATAATAGGAATAACTAGCAGTGGTGAAATGAAACTAATCAAAGAAACATTTATAAAAGAAGGAAGTACAAGTGGATTTTCGTGGAACGATAGATACTCTGTTGATTCAACAAGTACATATTATTGTCCAGATGGAAAATGTCCAGATTGGCCAGAAAGTGAATTATTCAAGAGACTGAATGGAACAAGTAACGGAAAACAAACAGGTAATGGGGAAACACTAGATAAAGAATGGACAGATATATTTGTAGATAGTGAACAATACGACTACCTACGTTCCGGAGATGGCAAAAATGGAGGAACAAGTGCAAGTAGTTGGTATAACTTAATAAGTGACCATCAATGGTTATATGGAGATACCAAAGACACAAGTGCATTAAATAAATATAATGGAGATGCAATGTATGCAATAGAAAGTGGAGCAATAGATACAACGCACTATGTCGGAACAAAAGGAAACATAACAAGTGAAACTTACAATTGGAAAGACAACCCACCATTAACAGCAAAAATAGGGTTAATGTATTGGTATGATTATTATTATAGTTATTATGACGGAGCAGATGAAAGTACGAGAGGAAATGCCGGAGCATATAGTAAACTAACGAATGCATGGTTGCACTTCCGAAGAGATGGATACAACACCTCAACATCATGTGAGTGGTTAATGTCTCGCTGGGGTGTGTATAGTACGAGCAGCACGTCTGTCTATGCGTTCGGCGTGTATTATGACGGTGATTGGTACCGCAACTATCTGATCTATACGTACGGCGTGCGGCCTGTCTTCTATCTTTCATCCACAGCGAAAATCCTAGGAGATGGGACGAAAAGTAGTCCATACAAAGTGATTAACAATTGAGATTTTATATAAAACAAACTCGTCAACGAAGACGTAAAAATAGAGCAAACAATCCTTAGGAGATGGAGTAATCCATCTCTGTTTTTTTAATCATATTCTTAAATTAAAAAGATTATAATTAAATAAAGGAGAATGTATGAAAAATCTTTTTAAATATATAGGACTTGGAACAGTACTTTTATTTAGCTTCTATTATACTGAAAAGATGAGTAATATTGTTGTTAATAATAGCAGTTTAGTATCACAAATAAATGATAATATAGATAAATATAATATTAAAGCAGTAAGTGCTATTATCGATGATGATTATATTATACCTGGTTTAAATGGTTATTCTGTTAATGTTTTAAAAAGTTATAATAATATGCGTTATTTAGATACTTTTAATTCATATTATTTAGAATATGATAAAGTAATGCCTAATATATCATTAGAAAATAATAAAGATAAGATAATAAAATATGGTAATAAAAATAAAAAAAGTGTGGCAATTATAGTAAAAAATAATTTTGAAATAATTGAATATGCTAATAAAAATAATATTAATATAACTAGATTAGTTGAATATACTACATATGATAGTAAAGCTAAATATGAGCAAATAAATGATGATTATATTAAATATAAACAAGTAGAAAGATTATTAAATAATACTAATAGTAATAAAAATATTTGTTATGTAACAAATAATATTATAGATATTTGTAAAGATAATAAGAAATATTTAGTAGAAAGTAGTCTTACTTTAAATAATTATAATTTAGCTAGTATTAAAAATAATATTCAAAGTGGTTATATAATATATATAAATGATAATGTTACTATTACAGATTTTAAATTATTATTAAAACAAATATATTATCAAGATTTAAAAATTAGTTATTTAAGTGAATTAATTAGTGAAGAAAGATAATGTTAGTAACTTAATAGTTATTAACATTTTTTATAGTTGTTTTATAAAATTTAATATGCTAGAATAAAAAATATGGAGGTAATGGTAATGCAAAGTTTATATGATCGAATGATTGCAATAGAAGTAGATAACAATTGGTTAAAAGAAGATGAAGGATATAGCAAATTTGTAAAAAAAGATTTAAAAAAAATAATTTCTAAAATTAAAAGTAATGAATCAGCAAAAACAGTAGCTTTTTATTGTCAAAAAGCTATTGAATATCTTGAAATAAGACATTTAAGTTATGCTTTAATATTTTTTAAAAAATATGGTTTAATAAACTTTGTTACTCAACAAGCTGGTTTTAATGCTTATTGTGGAATTTCTTATAATTATAAAAAAGATTTATCTCAAAAAGATATACTTACTGCTTATGAGGAAGAATTAGCAAATATTAAAAGAAGAAAAAAAGCTAGTAACAAAGATAAAAAAATATCAACCCAAAGTATTTTTGAAAGATTAGATGCTTATGATACTATTGAAGAAAGGCAAACACATATAAGAGCATTAGAAAACAAATATAATGAAAGTTTTAGATTAACTGTACAAGAAAATGAATATAATGCTTATATATTAGATAGAGAAAATGGTTTATATAAATTATTAGAAGAAGCTTTATATAATTATAATTGTAAAAAATTTATACTTAAATATAATCCTCAAGAAGTTAATTTTAATTTACTAAAACAATTTTGTGATAAATTTGGTATAGAAATTAAAATGTTAGAAAGAGGAGAAGTTGTCAGTAAAGATTATTTACCTAATGTAAAAACTATTGAAGATATTAGAGAACTTTTTACTTATTATTTTTATGAATTACAAAGAATAGAGCATTTTAGTAAAACAAAAGAAAAATTATGGGAAGAACAAAATAATTTTGTAGCTAGTAATAGTGAATGGTTAGAACAAAAAAGAATGAGTAGATAGTTATTTGGAGTTAGACAAAGTGGCAGTATCGTTTTATGAAAAAGTAGTTTATTTAGAAGATATTAAATTTTCTTTAAGTGATAAAGATTATATGTATTTTATAAAGTATAATTTGAAACCTTTAATTCTTACTTGTGGTAAAGAAAGTATTGAAAAAAATATTAGTTTAAAGCAATGTTATTTAAATTATTTTAAAACTTTGTCTATAATTGATTTATGTTGTGCCTTAACATTTTTTAAGAAATATAATTTAATTGATGTCTATTCTTATTATCATTCCGAAAGAGTTTATGCTAAAAGTAAAAATAATCTTACTAATTTAGAAATATTAGATGCTTATGAAAAGGAATTAATAGTTTTAGAAGATTTAGAAGAAAAAATTTCTTTAAGAGAGTGTTTAATTGTTAAAGCTAAAAAATTTTGTAGTGAATTAATAGATAAAGAAGCCTTACAAAAATTAATTCATGATATTAATTTTGCTCCGCATAGTTTAGAATTTAATGTTATAAGTAGTAATGTTCATAACGAAATGAAATCTTATATTTTATATCTCCATTTTGTTTTAAAATATGATTTAGACATTATTTCTTTAATTACTAGACTTAATAGAGAATATTTAGATAATTTAACTTTAAAATATAGAGATAAATTTAATAATGGTAAAGCCAAAGAACTTGTCAAATACGAGGTAAAGAATTGATTTTTCAATTTTTTTTTGTTATAATTAAGCCATCTTGAAAGAACTTTTTAGAAAGAGTGATAAAATTGAGTAAAATTAAGATTTTTGGCTTGGGTGGTCTTGCTGAAAATGGTAAGAATTCATATGTAGTAGATATTGATGGAAGTATTTTTGTTTTTGATACAGGTTTAAAATATGCTAATTCTAATCTTTTAGGAATTGATTATATTACACCTGATTATAATTACTTAGTTAAAAATAAAAAAAGAATTAAAGGAATATTTATTACTCATGGCCATAGTGAAAATATGGGAAGTATTACTGATTTAGTTAAAGAATTACCTAATGTTAAAATTTATGCTACTAAATTTACTAAATTTGTTTTAGAAGAATATGGTGTAGATGAGGCAAATATTATTGAAATCAAGCCTCATAAAAAGATTAATTTTGATAATAATGTATCTATTTTTCCTATTTCAGTTTCTCATAGTATTCCTGATGCAGTTATGTATGTTATAAATTCCAAAGATGGGGCTATTTGTTATTCTGGTGATTTTGTAATTGATCCAACTATGTTAGGATCTTATGATATGGATTTAGGTAAAATAGCTTATATTGGCAAACAAGGTGTTTTATGTTTTATGTGTGAATCTACTTTTTCAGAGAAAAAAGGACATACTTCACCTAATCATCGTTTAGAAGATTATTTTAAAGATATTGTTAAACATAATGAACATCGACTTATTTTTTCTATTTTACCATATCATTTATATACTATTAATGATATTTTTAATGCTGCTCGTAATACGCATCGTAAAATTGTCATAATGGGTAAAAAATTACAAAATGTTGTTAATTTTGCTATAAAAGAGAAATATTTAGAAGTTGAGAATGGTATTATAGGTGATTTATCAAATATAAATGATGATAATGCAATTCTTTTAGTTAGTGATGAGCGAACTAATCCTTATGCTAATATTAGTAAAATATTACATAACTATGATAAATATATAACTTTAAAAAATAGTGATACTATTGTTTTTGCCGAACCAAGATATGATAGTAATGAAAAAGCCTTAGTAAAACTTGAAAATGAACTGGCTAAATTTGGCTGTAATTTAGTTAACTTGCCAAGTGATAAAATTATTTTACATCATCCATCTAGTGAAGATTTGATGCTAATGATAAAACTTGTTCAACCAAAATATTATATGCCGGTTAAAGGAGAATACCGTTATATGGTTAATAATGCTAATTTAGCCAGTAGACTTGGTATTAAAAGTGAAAATATTATTTTAAAACAAAATGGCGAAGTAGTTACTTTTGAAGATGGTAAATTAATTGAAAGTAATGAAAAAGTTAAAGTTAATGATGTTTTAATCGATGGTAAATCATCCGAAGATGTTGGAGAACTTGTTATTAAAGATCGGGAAATGTTATCTGAAAATGGTATTGTTTTAATAAGTGCTACTATTTCTAAAAAAGATAAAGTTTTATTAGTAGGACCAGAAGTTACAACCAGAGGATTTATTTATGTTAAAGATTCAGCTTCTTTAATTGAAGAAATAAAAAAATTATGTGAAGGTATAATTATTCGAAATATTACACCTAACTTTGTAGATTACAATAAAATAAAAGTTGAAATAAGAGAAGAATTAAGTAATTATTTATATGAAGAAACTGAATGTAAACCAATGATTATTGCAGTTGTTCAAGAAGTATAAAAAATAATAAATCATCCATAATAAAAGTGGGTGATTTATTTTGAAAAAAAATATGAGTGAAGAAGTAGAATTTTTAAATTACATTTACAAAAATGCTGAGATGGGAATTATCGGTATTGATGAAGTAATTGATAAAGCTAGTAATGAAAAATTTGCTAAACTTTTAAAAAATCAAAGAGATGATTATGATAGTATTTGTATTGAAGCAGAAAATGTTTTAAAAAAATATGGAAAACAAAATGAAAAAGTTAGTCAAATGGCTAAAATGAGTACAAAAATGATGAGTGAAATGAAATTTTTAAAAGATGATAGTGATCAAACCATTGCTAAAATGATGATGGAAGGAACAAATAAAGGAGTTATTGAAATAACTGAAAAGATTAATGCATATAATAAAGATATGGATCCAGAAATAATTATGATTGCTAATAAATTAAAAGATATTTTAGAACAAAATATTGATGATTTAAAAAAATATTTATAAAATTTCCTTAGTATAATACATTTTTAATTATTTATTATTGACATTTATTTCCAAATTGTATTATACTAATGGAGTAATGCCCGATTAGCTCAGTCGGTAGAGCGCACGGCTGTTAACCGTTAGGTCGTAGGTTCGAGTCCTACATCGGGCGCCATTT
>CANQVV010000051.1 GCA_947627385.1 uncultured Bacilli bacterium | reverse complement strand
AGAGATATAAGCACCTTTTTAAGTTTCATAATAAAATGTTCGGAAAGTTCTTTATTTAAAAACTGTCCGGAGCTAAGAAAGTGATTAACAACTAAACTTTATATAAAAGAAACTCGTCAACGAAGACGTTAAAATAGAGCAAACAATCCTTAGGAGGTGGCCTACCGCCTCTGTTTTTTTTTTATTATAGGCATGTATAATTAATATTTTAAAAAAAATCAAGTATTATTTAATATGAATTATATTTTTGACGTGAAATTGACATTTTAACGTATTTTTGGTATAATTCTATTAGTGGTGCATTATTCTAGTCACCAATATTGCTTGAAGATAGGGCTAAAAATCTATCAATAGAAAACGACACTTTATGTATTTGCTTTTTCCGCCCAGGTTAGGGTGAATATATAATTTTAAGTTTAAGGACCCATTATAATGGCATATAATTAAGATCCTTTTACTAAGTCATCAGTAACTACTTCTTGTCGTGAGTGATAATGAGGAATATCAACGATCTATTTGATTGAAATCATTATTGCAAAAGCGAATAAAGGCAATCACTTGGTGTTTGAGAAAATCTCTAGAGTGTATGTATTATAAGTATTAGAGTATGGATTAAGTGGCAATCGTGTAATTAGACCGGTAACGCCTAATTGTTTTCTTTAAAGAGAAATCGCTAACGGGTAACTTTTAGTAGAAAATAGAGAAATTCAACACGACCTAAACCATAAAATTGATTTATAATATACCATAATTTTTTTTATTTTAGAGGAAATTTATGAAAAAACATTGGACATTAACTGTATTTATATTAACATTAATTTTGGCAATAGTATTTAGTTTTATTGCCAATTTTTTAGGTAATTTTAATAATATAGTTTTAATAGTTTGTTTAATAAGTATTATTTTAATAGGAATTGTTTTTGATATAATCGGAACTGCTGCTTTAAGCTGTAATGAAAAGGTACTTCATTCAAGAGCTAGTCAAAAAATGAAAGGGGCTAAAAAAGCTATAAGTATTTGTAAAAATGCTAGTAGTGTCTCATCATTTTGCAATGATGTAGTGGGTGATGTTTGCGGTATACTTAGTGGTAGTTTAGTTACAATATTAGTTATTAATTTATTTTCTAATTCTGATATATCATTATGGAATGTAATAATGGCTTCACTTTTATCTAGTTTAACTGTGGGAGGAAAAGCCATAGGTAAAAAGATAGCTATAAAATATGCTGATAATATTATTTATAATGTTGGTAAGTTTTTAACAATTTTTAGTTTTAAATAAATTTTCAGTTATGCTTTTTTTAAAAAGTTTTTTCATTTAACTGAAAAAACTTTACTTTTTATATATTTTATATTATTTAATTTTAGGTAAAATATAAAACAATAAATGCCTTAGATTTTTTATTAGGAAAACAAGATATTTAAACCATAAAAAAATAGTCTTAAATGACTATTTTTCTTTGCATTCAAAGTGGTTAAAGAATATTCCAATATTAATTAAACCACAAATTCCTACTATTGCATATACAATTTTTGGTAACATAGATTCAGCTCCGAATAAGGATTCAACTAAATTAAAATCGAAAAATCCAATTAGTCCCCAATTTATGGCACCAATAACTGTAAATAATAGTGTTGCTTTTTGAAATGTTTCCATCTACTCACTCACCTTTATTAGTATTATGGAATAAAATTATGTAATTATACATGAATATTTAATTATTCTAGAAATATATTTAAATAGAAAAGGAAAGTGGTAATTTGAAAAAAATATTAGTATTATTATGTTTAGCCCTAGGATTATGTGGTTGTGGTAAAGAAAATAAGGAAGATGTTATTAAAGATTTTAAGAAAAGTATTGAAAATGCCAAATCATATAAAGTAACTGGTAATATGGAAATTAGTAATGATGAAGAAACATTTACTTATAGTTTAGAAAGTTATTATTTAAAAGATGATTATTACAAAGTTATATTAGTTAATCAAACTAATAATCATGAACAAATAATATTAAAGAATAAAGAAGATATTTATGTAATTACCCCAGCACTTAATAAAAGTTTTAAATTTCAAAGTGATTGGCCAGATAATTCATCACAAGCTTATCTATTAGGTAGTATTTTAGAAGATATTGAATCTGATGCCGATAGTACACTTACTAATGATGGTGATGGTTATGTTATAAAAACAAAAGTTAACTATCCTAATAATGCTGAACTTAAATATCAAAAAATAACTTTAAATAATAAGAAAGAAATTCAAAAAGTAGAAGTATTTAATGAAAGTGATTTAGTAAAAATAAAAGTAACTTTTGATAAAGTTGACTTAAAAGCAGGATTGAAAGCTAATGATTTTAAATTAGAAGATTATGTTAAAGAAGAAGAACCAAAACAAGAGGCTAAAAAAGAAGAAAATTGTGATAATAGTGCCAATAAAGAAGAATGCGAAAAACAAAAAACTGAAAGTAATACAACGGAAAATAATGAAAATACTAATAATACTGAGCAAAATACTGGGGAAAATAAAACTGAAAATACAACAAGTATTGAAAATATTATATATCCATTATATATTCCAAGTAATACTTATTTAACAAGTTCTGAAACAGTAGAAACTGCTACTGGTAATCGAGTAATATTAACATTTAGTGGTGAGAAAAACTTTGTTTTAATTGAAGAAGCTACAATAGCTAGTCCTAGTATGTCTATTGTCCCTGTATATGGAGAACCATTATTTTTAAGTGAAACTGTGGGAGCATTAAGTGCTAATAGTTTAAGTTGGGATGTTAATAACATATCTTATTATTTAGCTAGTACTGAACTTACCGTAGCAGAAATGCAATTAATTGCTAATTCTCTTGGTAATGAAACATTAGTAGCAAATACAAAATAGTAAAAAACGCTATGCCTTAGGCTAGCGTTTTTACTTATTATTTATGGTAAAAATATCAATATTTTGATATTATTAATATAGATATTTTAAAGGAAGTGATTATATGCCTATTAATGAAGAAGTAGTAAAAAGTTTATTAATTTTAAAAAATGCTTTTAAAAGTTCAGAGTTTGATATTGATACATTTACTTCATTACTAAAAGAAGAGGCTAAAAAACTAAATTTAGAATCTAGTGAACTTTTGCAATTATTTTTTAATAAGGAATATTTAATTGTTAATGTATCACAAATTACTAAGGATATTGATGAGAAAATTGCAGAATTAGAAGCAAAAATAAAAGAATTAGAAAGTTTAAAATATAAATTGGGATCAGTAATTTGTGAATTATATGGTCATAGATTTAAATATAATGCTTTGGAAAAAACACAATTTTGTCTAAATTGTGGTCGAGAAATCCAATTAGAATCGTCACTACAATATTTAAAAGATAGGGATAGTAAGGAAGCAGCAATATATAGAAAATAAATTTGATTTTAAACTATTATTTGGTTATAATATAAGTTGAAGAAGGTTAATTATGAGTAAAAAAAAGAAAACATTGAAAGAAAATCCTTATTTTATGGATAAGAGTAAAAAGAGTAAAAATATAAAGGTAAATAGTGCTAGTGAAGATGAAAATGAAATAAAAAGTTTTATTATTATAGTAATAGTTATTGCTGTAATTGCTACTGCTATCTATTTTATTAGTGAGGCACTTAGTAAAGATGAGGATAAAACATTAGAGGAAAATACTACTAAGGTTTCAATTGATTATGATAAAATAACAGTAGGAACCCTATTAAATAGACCATATGATAATTATTATGTACTTGTCTATAATAAGGATGATAATAATGCTACAAAATATGCTAATTTAATGAGTTTATATTCTGCTAAATCAGAAGAAGATGGTTATAAAAAAATATATTTTTGTGATTTAAGTAATAGTTTAAATGGAGCATATTATAATATTGGTGAAGATAATAAAAGTAATCCTAAGGCCAAAGAAATATCTGAGTTAGATTTTGGTGATTTGACTTTACTAGAAATTAAAGATGGTAAAATTACTAAATATTTAGAAGATTACACAAGTATACAAAATTTGTTAAAGTAGAAAAGCAATTTGCTTTTCTTTTTTTTAGCCCCATGTTAAAATTATATATAATGAGTGGTGATAATAATGAAAAAAAATAATGGTTTTAATTTAATTGAAATGATTATTATTATGATAGTAACATCTGTTATTGCAAGTATTACAACAGGGATTATTATGTTAAATAGTTCAGTTACTACAAGTAAAGAAGTAGCCAATGATAAAGATTTACAAGAATTTATAGGTGTTTATGATACCTTGCTTTCTAAATATTATGATAACAATATTGATAAAAAAGGAATGCTTAGTGCAGCCGAAGAAGCTATGGTAAATTTTCTTGGAGATAAATATACTACATATCTAGAAGATGATGAATATCAAGAAATATTAGATGATTTATCAGAAAATTATAATGGAATAGGTATAGCTATAATTGATAATCAAATAGTTAAAGTCACAGCTAATTCTCCGGCTAGTGAAGTTGGTTTATTAACAGGAGATATAATAATAGAAGTAAATGGCATTAATGTTGAAGAAAAAGATAGTTCTGAGATTAAAAGTTTAATTAGTAATGATGATATTAAAAATATAAATTTAATAATTAAAAGAGGTGAAGAATTATTAACATTTAATATGGAAAAAAGAACTTTATTAAATACCGCAGTAACTTATGATTTAATTGAAAATACTAATATAGGATATATATATATTCAAAAATTTTCAGAAAACCTTGATAATCAAGTTAGTAATGCTTTAAAAGAGTTAGAAAATAAAGGAGCCACTTCTTTAATAATTGATGTAAGAGATAATGTTGGTGGTTATTTATCATCAGCTAAAAGTGTTTCATCATTGTTTTTAGAAGAAGGAAAAGTTATTTATTCACTAGAAGCTAATAATAAGAAAGTTCCTTATAAAGATGAAACCAAAGAAAAAAGAAATATGAAAATAGTTGTTTTAATAAATGGTAATACTGCCTCAGCTGCTGAGATTTTGGCTGCTGCTCTTAAAGATAGCTATAATGCTACATTAGTGGGAACTAAAAGCTATGGAAAAGGTAAAGTCCAACAAGTAGCTTCCTTAACAAGTGGTGATTCTGTTAAGTATACTTCGGCCAAATGGTTGACTCCTAACGGAATTTGCATTGATGGAGTAGGAATTACACCTGATTATACGATAGAAAATAGTGAAATTGAAGATTTACAATTAGAAAAAGCTATTGAGCTACTTAACTAAAATATGTCTAATCCAAGGCATGTTTTTTTGTTTAAAATAAAAAAATATTGTATAATTGGTTTAGAGAGGGTATTATGCTACATAAAATAGGTGATAAATTTCAATTGCATTGTTATAAGCACAATGGCAAAATTCATAGTATATGTGAAGAATCAACAGTTATTGAAGAAACTGATGATTATTTAATATGTGGCAATTACAAAACTATGCTTTTTGAAGATGATGGAAATAATCATCGTACCAAAGAACCCGCTATAATTATTTATTATAAACATCATTGGTTTAATATTATGGCTCAATTTAAAGAATTTGGTTTGTTTTATTATTGTAATATAGCGTCTCCTTATATTTGGGATGATAATGTTTTAAAATATATTGATTATGATTTGGATTTGAGAGTGTTTCCTGATGGTAGTTTTCGCATTTTAGATAGAAATGAATACAATTATCATAAAAAAATTATGCATTATTCCAAAGAATTAGAAAAGGTTATTGAAAAAGAATTACAAAATTTAATTCGAATGAAAAAGAATAATGAAGGACCATTTAACATTAAAGTGTTGAATGAATATCTAGAAAAGTATAAAAGTTTACAAAATTAAAAAATAAGTTGACATTTATTCTTTTTTTATATCATATAAATATAGTGTAATATGCTAAGAAAACACCTAAATTTGCAAAAAATTGAAAAAATGTAAAAAAAAGTGATTTTTTTGTTGACATTTGATTTTCAATTTGGTATATTACTAGTGCACATCGGAAAAGAAGTGCAAAAATGATCTTTGAAAACTAAGTAAAAAGTCAATTTGAGTAGCTTAGGAAAAAACTTAAATATAAGATTTAAATATAAAATCTTTTTTATTGAGAGTTTGATCCTGGCTCAGGATGAACGCTGGCGGCATGCCTAAGACATGCAAGTCGAACGAGATGGCCCATTGAGACTGATTGAAAGTTTGCGTGCTTGCACAAAAACCGGATTTCTATCGATTTGGAATTTCCATCTAGTGGCAAACGGGTGAGTAACACGTGGGTTACCTGCCTTCAAGCTGGGGATAACAGTTGGAAACGATTGCTAATACCGAATGTGCTCTACGGAGTAAAGATGCCTTTAAAGCATCACTTGAAGATGGGCCTGCGGCGTATTAGCTAGTTGGTGGGGTAATGGCCTACCAAGGCAACGATGCGTAGCCGAACTGAGAGGTTAATCGGCCACACTGGGACTGAGACACGGCCCAGACTCCTACGGGAGACAGCAGTTAGGAATATTCGTCAATGGGGGAAACCCTGAACGAGCAATGCCGCGTGAGTGATGAAGGCCCTATGGGTTGTAAAACTCTGTTGTTTGGGAAGAACTGTAAGAGTAGGAAATGACTCTTGCTTGACGGTACCATTCAAGAAAGCCACGGCTAACTACGTGCCAGCAGCCGCGGTAATACGTAGGTGGCAAGCGTTATCCGGATTTATTGGGCGTAAAGGGTGCGCAGGCGGTTTATTAAGTCTAAGATGAAAGCCCGGAGCTTAAC
>CANQVV010000050.1 GCA_947627385.1 uncultured Bacilli bacterium | reverse complement strand
TTTTCTTTTACAAAATTCATTAGCATATTTCTTTGATTAAGGACACTCTCACTATCAGATTCGTAAGTTTTTCCTTCATCAGCTTCAGATAATCTTATATATATTCCTGCTTTGTAAAACTCTGGCGCATTTTTTAAAGTGTTATACAAGTTTTTCTACTCCTTTCTTTTTTGTATAACAAATTAAAGCCAACTATATTGTACCATAAAAATACAATATAACGCCATTATTCTACTCATTATTAATCACACTTTTTATATAGTTAGTTACCAATTCTATTATATTAGGAGAATCCTTTTTAAAAGTTTCTGTTATTTTAAACATAAGTCACCTCATTTAATTTTATGACTTTGTTATTCAATTATTTATTCATCTCCTGTTCTAAAACAACTTAACAAACTTTCTAAGTACTTTTGTTCATCTTCACTCATTGGTTCAGACTCAACTCTTTTACCATTCCACAATTCTACTCCATCAACATCTTTTGAAATAATAGGCCCTATATTATTTCTTTTAATATTATTTTTATTATATTGGTTAAAATCATTTTGAATACTAGTATTAAGATTATTTTTAATACCTGATATCTGATTTTTTAATACTTCTGATAACCTAATAACTCTTTTAGAATTGTTCTTTTCTTTCTTATCGTATTTTAAAACAATATAACCATACTTCGATAAACTACTTATACTTTTAGATATTGTTTGTTTACTAACACCAAATAAATTTTTAAAATATTCATTAGTAGCCCAACAATAACCTTCTTTCTTACTTAATGATATTATTACAATTAATATAAGTCTTTCTAAAAATGTTAATCTATTATCTCCTAATATACTGTTTGGTAAAATAACTTTAATATAACTATTAATAATGTTCTCCTTATCATTAATAAGATTATCCGTAATTGTTCCTATTATCCTCCTTTCCTTACCAGTATTTTTAGGAACATAAAAAAGAACTGGACATAAATATCCACAACAAAAACAAGGGAATATTTTCCAATCATGTTTGTTGGAATAAATATGTAGCAGTTCTTTATTTGAACTTTATATTATAGGTTTAAGTCTCCAATTAAAGTGTATCGATTTTATAATTCTTTATTTTTTCTTATAGAATACTAAATATGTATATGTATCAATTACCACATTCCCTAAGTGGCTAGCATAATTATAACACTAATTACTATTATATCAACAAATAATTGTTAAATAATATACTTACATATAAAATGTATACCATCTTCAAAACGTCTTTTAAATGATTTCAATTGATTAATAGTATATTTATTAGCAGAACCGTGCGTCCCATCACTCAGTTCATTTATTAAACCAATTGTACTTTCTATATCTGTAATTGCAAACTCTGTTATTAAATCATTAGATAGCCCCTTTTTTTTCATTGCATAAATTACTTTTGATCTACGCGAAGGAGTACGACCGTTCGGGCTCTTTTCACAATTGGGATTATCTTTCAAAACTTCCTCATTATTTATGCCATCATCTATTAGTACTTTTAAAATTTCTCTTGTGCTTGTACAAAAATGTCTAGCAGCTTCTGGATTATTAGGATTTAACGAATATAAGGCTCCTTCCCATCTGCTTTTCAAATCTGGTGAAATGTTTAATAATATATCCGATATTTCAGATTGATCCAAATTTATATTTGAATTATCAACTTCTTCATTATTTAAAACTACATTAGCCAATTCTAAATTATTTTCATTTTCTTTCTCTATATCTGAGTACAATTTTGCATCGATATTTCCATATTCATAAGATTCTTTTATTTGAATATATAAATTGTGAATAGAATGAGAAGTGATGTAATACTTTGTTGAATTATTAACTCTCTTTAATTTGTTCAATTCAATATTAATTTTATTCCTTGCATTTCTTATGTTTGAATTATAGTTTCTTAATTCTCTATTATAATTATTTATACTTTGCTTTGCTTTTCTTTCAGCTTGTTTTAGTTGATTATTAATGCGATTCATTTGACTTTTAAAACTTGATAAACTTCTTGCCATATTTTTTCTCCCTTCATTTTAATAGGAGCACCACTATACCATACTTACATATTATCTCTTTTTATGTGTACCAGGTTTGCATCTATTATGAGCCTTAACATGTACAGATTTATTACACTTTTTCTTTGCCATATATTTTTCCTCCTTTACATTTAATCTTGGAACAATAGAATTTTTATACTCAACGACTTGATTTTGTCATTTTTTTTTGTTATGCTAATAATAGCAGGAATGACAAAAGTCATGAATATAATCAATTTCATATTCTCCTGTAATTTTTCCTATTCTAACATTTTGCTTGTTAGTTTTTGATTTTAATTTTAGTATAGTGGCTGCAACCACTTATACAAAAGTAAAAGCATTTGTTTATCTCGGAAACAAATGCTTTTATATTACATCATTAACAAGATAAACTTAAGTACTATTACTTCCGTATAATTGAATGTTAACATAAAAATGAAATTAATGCAATAGCACTCTATCATTTACATTGCCAATATTCATATATTTTTTAAAATATTCTTGTAACTCTTTATTAAGACAATATATATAGCAACCCTTCATCCCTCTTGTCATTAATGTTCTATAAGTATTTTTGATTATAGAATCAGCAATTTTATAAGCTTCTTCTTGTCCTTGTTCTTTAGCAATCTTATTTATTCCTTTTAAGGATTGATCAGTTTTTGCCCTTTTAGAGTAGTCAGTAACTATCTTGCCATTTTCGTACCTTAAATCTTCTCCGATAATAACACCAACATAATCAAATTCTAGCCCTTGACATGTATGGATACAACCAACTTCATTTACTGAAGTTGAATCAATTGCCCAAGTTTGGGAATTACCTAAATTCCAACTCATTTCAAAATTATATTCTGGAATTACTATATCATGGATATTACTATTATTTTTACCTTCACTTATCCAATCCCAACAATATCCGGCAACAATTCTAGATTTATTATTTTCTCTATTTTTTTCTTCTATTAAGTTTCTTAAATCATTAGGATTATTTAATACTCTAAAATCATAATTAAAATCCATATCATCAAAATTAGCAGTTTTTCTAATTTCAAGTAAATTATCTAACCATGCTAAATATCCATCTGAACCGTTACATCTAAATTGACTTTCAAGTTCCACAATTTTAATTCCTGCTCCAAGTTCATGTGCATATTTTTTTATTTCATCTATCGAACCAATATCTTTTAAAGTTACTTTTTGGTCTTCATCAATAAAGAAAATTGAAAAATTGGATGCATTTATAATTTCTTTAATTTGATTTTCACCTAAATTTTGAAACATTCCAGATTTTGCATTTAATCTATGTGCTTCATCCACTATTAAGCAATCTATTTCATTTTTACTAGCATCAGTAAATTGTCCAGATCCTTGAAATAAATTATTAATATATGTCATTTTAAATGTACCTTTTAATTTATCTCTAAATACAGCTCTTGGAGCAGCATTTTTTGTTACATAAAAAGTTGTCATATTTCTATTGGTTAATTCGACTAATAAATTAATAGCAAGAACAGATTTCCCAGTCCCTGGTCCTCCTTGAACAATAAACACATTTTTTATATTACTTGCTACAGTCTCAATGGCCATTCTAATTGCATCTTCATAGATAACCTTTTGTTCATCAATCATATTAAATTCTTTATTTCCTTGTAGCATTTGTGCTAATGAATCTTGTAATCTTTTAGAAGGTCTAATTCTGCCATTCTCAATTTTATATAAAAGTTCTCTATCATCGCCTTCAACTATATACTTTTTAATAAAATTTCTTAGTTTTTCAAAATCATTTGTACCAAACATTGGTGCTTCTTTTATATACTCTTGATATTGACTACTGCAAATAGGATCATCATCTTTCAAATCATAATTATGAAGAAATGCACATGGATATAATCCAATTTCATCTAATTGAACAGTTTCATTAAAATCTTTAATCAAATTTGCATAACTCATTGCTTGATAAGAAGGATGAGCAACTTCTCTTATTGCACCTCCAGTAAATGTAGATACAATACCATCTTTATTTTCTACAGCATTACATGTTTCCCATTGCTTTAACTCAATTATAATTACCGAGTCTTTTCTTTTACTATCTCTTCCAGATAAAATGAAATCTATTCTTTTAGAAGTAGTTGGAATATTAAATTCAATAGCCACTCCAGCATTATTAGGTATTCCACTATCATCTAATACACCTCTCATATATTGCATAGAATTTTTCCACGAATTTAATTGTGATTCACTTGTTCTACCAAAAAATTGTTTATATTTATCATAAATTTTATCTACAATTTTATTTAGATTAACATCTTCTATAAACCCTGATTTAATACCTTCATACACTAACATCTTTATCACTCCAACTTAACTATGCATATATGTTTCTAATTTGTACTTCATTTCATATATAATTGTTATTATCATTTCTACAAATTGTAACATTTGTTTAGCATCTGTTTCTTCATAAATAATAATATCATGATTTGCATCGTTTCCCTTTGTCCTAATAATATCTACCCATTCTTTACTATTTTTAGGAATATAATTTTGATTATTTAAAAAATCAACATAAAATTGAAAACTTTTATTTTTTTCAGCACCACAATCAACAGCTATATGCATTAATAACTTTCTACTTGCCATAATTGCTGAAGTATAAGCACTTGCTTCAATACATTTTCTAATTTCTTGATATAATAGCCAAGTTTTTTGGTCATCAAAAATTTTTTCATTAAAATTTTTTCCATACATTGGTGATGGTGTTTGGCTATGAAAATCAAAATAAGTAGGTTTATTACAGTGATGACAAATATAAATGTAACCTGCACCAGAAGGGGTCGAATAATTATGATATGAATTACTCATATAATATCCAATATTTGAACTTATTGAATTACCACAATATCCACATATAAATTTTTTGCTATCTATTTTTGAGGTTTTCAACCATTCTTCATTCATAAAAAACTCCTTATAATTTATTATATTTTGTACTTTTTCCTTTGGCTTTAGCAACAGGATATTTTTTTGCTGTCTTTTCCATTTTATCTAAAACAATTTGTTCAGGATTTAGCTTTAATTTGTCAGCTAATAATAGACAATAATTTATAACATCTGCTAGTTCTTCTTTTACTTCATTAATATCAAATTCGTTATTCCATTGAAAACATTCTAGTAATTCACCTGCTTCAATAGAAATACTTTTGGCTAAATTTTCTGGCGAATGAAACTGATCCCAGTCTCTTTCTTCATTAAATTTAATTATTCTTTTGATCAACTCTTCCATACTTCCTCCTTTAAAACAACTCTTTAACTATTAAATCTTGTGAATGTAAATTATTATTTTTACCTAATAATAAATTTTCATAAAATTTAATTAAATAATTTTTCTCTTCTTTTATATTTAAATAATTATTAAAATAATTACTTCTTACTAATGCATTTCTAAAATATACTGATTTTTCTTTAAATAGTGTATTATCTACTTCATATCCTAAACTAATTAAATATTTTTCTATAAATAATGCTGCTGTTCTCGTATTTCCTTCTCTAAATGGGTGTACTTGCCAAATATTTGATGAAAAATTAGTTATATTATTAATTACTTCAACAATACTCATTTCTTTATAATTCTTTTCTTTTTCTAATGATATATCATACTCTAATGATTCATTCAGAGTTTTACAATCTCCATAAGCTACCGAATCATTATTTAATATTTTTTCATGTTTAGAAAAATCTATTTTTCTAAATTCTCCAGCAAATTCATAAACATCTTGAAATAAATATTTATGAACATATTTTAAATAATCTACTGATAATTCAAAATTATCAATTTGCAATAATTCTACAATTCTAGTAGAAACTAAATCACATTCCATTTCATTATGATTTATATCGTTTTGTTTTTCTTTTTCAATATAGTATTCTTTTAAATCTTTTTCTACTTGTTCTATTGTAAGATTTCCTTCTACATTATCACTAACAAGTCTTTCAAAATATTTAGAAGGTTTTAAATTATCTACTTCTTGAAGACCTATAGCCATATCCCATTGTAGCTGTTTAACATAACCATTTGATTTTACTTGTTCAGTATATTCTACATTACTAGAATCTAAATCTTTTTCACTCATTTTTAATACCTCCTATCTTACAGCATAATCTACTAAAGTACTAACTTTATCGTAGATATTGAAAATTTTTGAATATTCTAACAATTTATCTATATCTTTTTCTTTACTCTTAAAATATTCATGTAGTATATTATTTTGAAGTTTTAAATCAAAATCATTACTTCTTAATATGTCACAAATACATCTCTCAATATTATAAACCTTGATAGGATTGTGAAATATATCTTCAACTTCTATAACTCCAATATTATAATATTTGTCTGATATATAATGTACTTTATAATCACTTATTATCCTTTTATTACTATTAATAGTTACTTCTTTCACTTGAGGTTCTTTATACATGTATCCCAAAATATTTAAAGCTGTTTTGTATGAAAAGATTGCCGACGGATATCTTAATTGAAAAATATATTCATCATCTTCTAATAATTCACTATCCATATAAATGCCATGAGAAACTTTTTTTATAAGTCCTCTATCTACATACTTTTTTATTAATGGCTTGCTAATATTTAAATTTAAAAAATCTGATGTTAGTATATACCCATGATTACTGTTTAAAAAATTTTTAATTTTAATCTCATTATCCATAGCAATCACCATTTACTTTCATAACAAAATTATAACATTTTATTGCAAATTAGTAAATTCAATTTAATTAAAAAAATTATTATTTTTTAACATTATATTTTCCACACCCATAGGTATTGATTTTAAAACTATCAAGCATGGTGCTGTCACACCCTTTTTTCTTGTTAGGACATATCCCTAAAACCCTTAAAATAGTCTCCGACAGTTAAACAAATCTTAGTAAAAAATAAGTACTGATTTTATAAATCAGCACCTAAATTTTAATAATTTTTTTCTAATTTTAAAGGATTTCTATTTATAATTTTAAGATTATATTTTATTTTTAATATCATTTCTATTGTAGGAATTAATTCTTTCGCTTCAATAATAATATTAAAAATATCCAATGCAGAATTAATATGATTGACAAGTGGACATTCATCCGAACAATCTTTGTCATACTCGTTTGCTAAATAAAATGCTACTACATCTGGTATTACAAATTTTTTCATATAATCATAAAAATTATCTATACATGGCAAATATTTTCTTTCAAATTCTTCATCTGAAATATCACCATCCATTACTTCTTCATTATTGTAACCATTGTTCATAACTTTACCTCAATTCTTTCTATAATTTTGGCTTTAATTGTTATACATTAGTTACACAATGACTATCTCCTCCTCCGGCATTGATGTGATTAGATACAACAATTACATCGTTATCATTACCATAAAAACTTTGAACTCTTTTAGGTCTAGCATTAGAATCTAATGATTCATCTGCTGTTCTAGTTAAAGCACTATTTATTCCAAGTTCATCAAATCTTTTTTTCATATATTGACTTATTTTAAGTGTATAACCTTTTTCAACTATTCCATTACCACTAGTTCCTGGATCAGAACCACCATGTGCAGGAATAGGAAAAGTCCAAAAATATCATTATTTCTTAAAATTCAATGTTCCATTCTATTTCTATA
>CANQVV010000049.1 GCA_947627385.1 uncultured Bacilli bacterium | reverse complement strand
AAATTTGGTTGTCTCACAAACCCTTATAAATAAAGGGTTTCAACAAAAATGGAGCGCTATTGCGCTCCTTCAGGGGGTTTTGGTTGAATCACTCTCACCTTTGAATTCGTAAGAGCTATCATAGCATGACTACTATCATGCTATTTTAATAATAGTATAATTCTTTAACTTTGTCAATTCATTAAAATTAATTTTACAATATCTAATTTATAAAATTAATTGTTTCAACTATGTTTTTATAATATTCATTATCTTTATATGCATTAGTTTTTAAATATTCTTGTGAATCTTCTTGGGCCTTTAATAAAATTTGGTAATCATTTTTTAAATTAGCAATTTTAAAAGCCATATCTCCACTCTGTCTAACTCCAAATAAATCTCCGGAACCACGCATTTGAAAATCTTTTTCACTAATATAAAAACCATCATTACTTTCTTCTAATACTTTTAATCTTTCAATATCTTTATTACTAACTAAATAGCAATAACTTTGTAAATCACTTCGTCCAACCCGTCCTCGAAGTTGATGTAATGTAGCTAGACCAAATCTTTCAGCATTATATATAACTATCATAGTAGAATTAGGTACATCAATGCCAACTTCAATTACAGTTGTGGAAATTAAAATTTTAATTTCACCATTTTTAAATTTTTGCATTATTTCATCTTTTTCTGTATTTTTTAATTTACCATGTAAGATTCCAATTTTAACTTGTTTATTAAATGCTAAATCCATTTTTTCTTTTAAATCAAAAACACTTTTTAATTCATCTGAATTATTATTTTCAATTAAAGGTGATACTACATATATTTGATGATTTAATTTCAATTCTTCTAACATTTTATATAAAACATCTTTTATTTCAATTTCTTTCTTTACACATGTTATTATTTCTCTTCTTCCTTTGGGTTTTGTTTTTATTAAGGATAAGTTTAAATCACCATAAATAGTTAAAGCATAAGTTCTAGGAATAGGTGTTGCTGATAAATATAACACATCAGGAGTAATTCCCTTATCTCGTAAAGTGTTTCTTTGATCAACTCCAAAACGATGTTGTTCATCAGTTATAACCAGTCCCAATTTGTTAAATGTAACATTAGAACTTATTAAAGCATGAGTGCCAATAATTAAATTAATTTCATTATTCTTTAAATCTTCTAATACTTTATTTTTTTCACTTTTTTTCATTGATCCAGTTAAAAGGGCAACATTAATATTAAATCTTTGTAATAAATCTTTTAAACTTTTATAATGTTGTTCTGCTAATATTTCTGTCGGAGCCATTAAAGCACTTTGATAACCACTTAAAAAATTAACATATATGGCATAGGTAGCAACGATTGTTTTACCACTTCCAACATCTCCTAAAATTAAACGGTTCATTCGATTAATTGATGTCAAATCTTGATATATGTCATCAATAGCTTTTATTTGATCAGGTGTAAGTTGAAAACTTAAAAATTTCATAAAATCATCTTTACTAGTAATAGATACTTCTCTTTTTAAACCTTTGGCTTTATCATTAATAGCTTTTAAATAATTTATTTTAAACATAAAAGTAAATAATTCTTCATATTTTAAACGAATTTGGGCTTGTTTTATTTCATTTTTACTACTAGGATTATGAATATATTTTAAAGCAATATCTTTGTTAATAAAATGGTACTTTTCCACATATTTAGAAGGTATATAATCAGTTGTTTTTGTATCATTTAATGCTGTATTTATTACTTTAATTAAAATACTATTGCTAATTCCATCAACTAAATGGTATATAGGCTCAATTTTATTGTCAAAAATATTAAATTTAATATCACTAGCCACAAAACTATTTTTTAATTTATTATACTTTCCCATTAAAACTATTTCTTTACCAACAGTTAAATTAGGTTTTAAAAAAGCCCGATTAAAAATAGTGACATTAAAAATAGCATTATCACTTATTGCCTTAAAAGTTAAACGATTAAAATTTCTTTTAATATATTGTACTCGACCAGAATCAATTATTGTGGCCTTAATTGTACAATTCTCATCTAGACTAACATCACTTATAGGTATAATATTAATAAAGTTATATCGATATGGATAATATTCTAATAAATCGTTACTATTTATTATGCCTAAATTATTTAATTTTTTTTCCAATGTTGGACCTATACCTTTTATATTTTTTAATTCCATTTTTACACCATTAATCTATCTAAAATAAATATATCATACAACAATAATCTTTTCAAATATACTTTTTAAAGGGGTTTAAAAGTACCCGGACAATTTATGCTTTTGTTGCAACAATTAAAGTGGTGATATATATGACTACATTTAGTAGAGAATTTAAATTCAAATCTAATATTATGGAAATTATGTCTAAAAATATTAAAAAATATCGTAAATTAGCAGGAATTACCCAAGAGCAATTAGCAGTTGATATTGATAGAAATATAGATTTTACAAAAAAGTTAGAAAATAATAAAGTAGGTTGTTCAATTGAAACATTATATAGAATTTCAATAGTTTTAAATGTTAGTATGGACAAATTTTTCAAATAAAAAAAGAGTTTAAACTCTTAAATTATTTATTTTTCTTAGATTTAATAGTTTTTGGAATAAATTTAACTTTTACGCCTTTAACAGTTCCAAATTGTTTTTTAACACCCTTTGGTAAATTCTTTTTTATTACTTTCATCTTTTCACTCCTTGCAAGGAAAATTATATCATATTTTAGGAAAAATACAATTTAATTTAATATATTTGTGGACAGACTCCTTGTTCAGGACGATAAAAACAATGATTTTTATACTTACCAGCTAAGGGTTGACTATACCAAGTAGAATTACAACTTGCTGAACCTGGGGCATAGAACCATAGGGCATGCGTAGCAGGATAATAATATTCTCCTCTTAATATTCGATCAGCTAAATTACGTTCTTGGGTTGTAGGACTAGCTTGAAATAAAGAACCATTTATTCCAGAAAATTGATTTTTTTGATAGATAGCATCAGTTAAAGAATCTATACTTGTAAATGTATAACAATTGGCCACTACTCTATTTACTACAACATTTCCAACCATAAGCATTCCTAGTTCACCTTCATTAAGTGCTTCGGCACGCATTATTCTTGCAAGTAAGTCTCTTTCTTTTGAAGTATAATTAATAAGCATTACATCACCTATTTTATATTATGCTAGTATTTTAAAAATAATTATGTTATAATCTAGACGTGTCCATTTAGGGGATTAGTTAAATGGTATAATAGGAGTCTCCAAAACTTTAGTTGGGAGTTCGATTCTCTCATCCCCTGCCAATTTTTGTTATATGCGGGCATTAATTTGTTCATTTTTTTATTTGAAAGGTTTTATAATGCAAGAATTAATTAAATATTTACAAGATGGTAAAGTAGCTATCATTCCAACTGATACAACTTATGGTATAGTTTGTGATGCCACGAATGATAAAGCAGTTAAAGAAATATTTAGAATTAAAAGAAGAGATTTTTCAAAAGCTATGCCTATTTTAGTTAGTGATAAAGAAATGTTAAAAAAATATACTTCTAATATTAATGATTTAGAAAATATGATTATTGATAAATTTACCCCTGGTAAATTAAGTATTCTTTTACCAAAAAACAATTTAATTAGTCAGTATGTTTCTCCTAATGCATTCGTTGCAATTAGAATACCTGATAATAAATTTTTACAAGAAATAATTACCAAAATAAATCATCCCCTAGTAGCCACAAGTGCTAATATTTCAGGAAGTGATGTTATAAGTAGCGTTACAGAATTAGAAAATGATTTAAAAAAAGAAATAAATTATATTTATGATGGTGGAAAGTTAGAAACAATACCTTCTACCTTAATAAAAGTTGAAAATAATAAAATTTATCTCTTACGAGAAGGAATTATAGCTAATAAAATAAAAGAAGAATTTAAAGACTATATAGCTAATTAATTATAATTTGGCTATTCATTAGTTTTTGTAAAATTCTTTTTCTTTTACGACCACGAAAATCGTTAAATAATTCTAAATCAATCATTTCCCATATAGGAACCCAACCACCAATTAATAATATTTCTTTCCAAATATCACTACTATTTATTTGTGTTGATAAAAATAAGAAAAAGATTCCTAAAAAGAATAATATTATTTGTAAAATATTATTTTTTAAATGACTTTTTATAGTACATAAATATTCTTTTGTAAAACCGGCATTTAAAAGATTAACGATATCTAAATTTATCTTAGGATTGATATTTATTTTAATGATAATTGTATCTTTTTTATATAAAAAATTTGCTTCATTTATTAAATACTCAATTAATTCTTTGGAAATTTTAGAATTATTATACTTTTCTAAAACATCACTTTTATTATTTATATCAATTTCAATTAATTTTTCCATATTTTCTACCTTTTCTTAATTTATTATATCATAAAGAAAACCTACATAGGTAGGTTAATTTAATTTGGTAAGAGTAAAGTTTGACCAATTGACAATGTATTACTAATAAGATTATTTAATTTCTTTATTTCATCTACTGTAATATTATAAGTTCTAGCTATATTATATAATGTATCACCTTTTTTAACAGTATAAGTAATTTGATTGGATTTTTCACTAGGGATTTTTAAAACTTGGCCAATTGATAAATTATTAGAAGTTAAATTGTTTAATTTTTTTATATCATCAACTGTTGTATTAAATTTACGAGCAATTGCATATAGGCTATCACCTTTAACTACGGTATAAGTATTATTATTTTCTTCTGAACTTTTAACAATTAATTTTTGGCCAATAGATAGAGTATTACTTGTTAAATTATTTAATTTCTTGATTTCATCTACTGTTAAATTATATTTACGAGCTATACTATATAGAGTATCTCCACTTTTTACTGTATATACTTCTTCCTCAACAGTAGTAGTATCACTTTCTGGTATTTTTAAAAGTTGACCGATTGATAATGAATTACTAGTTAAATTATTAACCTTTTTAAGTTCATCAACTGTTGAATTAAACTTTCTAGCAAGACTCCATAATGTATCACCACTTTGAACACGATAATATCCTTCCATTTCTTTTGGAACATATGGAACCCCTATATATTCAGTGATGGCTTTGACAACTGCTTCGGCTAGTTGTTCCCAATTATTTTTAAGTTGTTCAACATCATCACCAGTTGAATCAGCAAAACCATATTCAACAATTATAGATTCATTATTGGGAGTATCTCTTAAAATGTAATAATAATCTTTGGCAGGATTACTAGGAAGTCTTCTTTGATAATATTTACGAACATTTTGACCTGCTTTTTCAAATTCTGATGCTATTCTTTTAGATAAAGCGTCACTGTTTCGAAGGGAGTAAATTATTTCAGCACCATCACCACCTGGCGATAATCAATGTGTAGTTATTTCTTTTTTCTTATATATTTTTTTCTAACATAAAATCTTTTTACATCATTACTATGACTAGTATCAGCGTATAAAAGTTCAGAAGAATTTTTAACATAAATAATTTTCCCAACATACTTTTTATAAGTTTCCATAACTATTAATAAATAATATATAGTATTTAACAACATAATTGTATCTATCTTTCTATTTGAAAAATATTGTCCATGTTGACTTGGATTCCTTCTAACTTTTTTGTTTGTCTTTATTTTAATTTTTTTATTAAAGTCAATTGTTTCATAAATCACATTGATATTTTCATTTAGTATTAAAATTGGTATAACTTCAAAAACATCATTAGATGTACTATCAACTATTTCAACAATAGGAAGTAATATATCTTTTCTTTTTACACAACCTTTGTCTAACAAAAAACGAGAGCATAATTCATCTATTATTGATAATAAACCTGTATTAATTAAAGCATAATTTCCTAAATAAAAAGAATTTTGAATTTGTTTCAATATTGTTTTATGCTTTTTAGGTATTCTAGACAATAATTCATAAAATAGTTTTTCTATTTTAGATTTATTAAAATATTTTATCATATATTTGTCAAATTCTTTCTCAGAATTTACAGTACTTGTTAATCTTTTTAGTTCTTCTGATGAAATATCATAAGGAATAGTCCAAATATACTCACTTAATTTTTCTGAATATTCCATCCAATTTAACATACTATCTGGATTTTTTCTTGCTTTTTCCAATGCTTTTGACAATTCTCCAAAATAAGAAGTCATTTTAGGAATATTATCAATAATTTGAGATGTAATAGGTTTTAATGCATCTGAAAGTCTCCTTGCTATTTCTTGCACAGGGTTTAGTTGGTTAACTATGTTAACTATTGACTCATTAATTATTTCAGTTTGGAATGTAGAAATGGGTTTTATTCTATCTATTAATTGTTTATTAAAATCCCAATAACTAGGGTATAAACTGTTTGTAAGAGATTTTGCAAAATTTTGAAGTTGAAATGATAAATTATTATTTATTAAATTACTTATATTATTTGTTGAATCTATAATTGGTTTTATACTTCTTGTAAAATTTTCAGTTATATTTTGAATATTATTTGTCATAGGATTTATTATTTTAAAAATTTCATTAATACTTTTTGAATTGTTTTTATTAAATTCAGACAATCTAAGATCATTATTTTCTTTATTATTGTTAGTTTTATCATTATTTTCATAAGACTTACTCTTTAGATTATCTTTCTTATTTGATTCAGCACAATGTTGATTTTTTTCACTTTGACTTTTATTTACTATTTTTTGTTTTGCCTTATTGCACACTCCATATATCAAAGCAAAACAGAAACATATTTGTATAAATAATTTATCAATTAATATGTATTCTTTGCTCTAAATTAGAGCAAAGATAATTAAATACTATTTAATATGCTAAATTTGTAAATTATTTCAATATTTTTATCTTTGTCTATAATTATTTTATCAATAATAGTTTGCATTAGTTCTCTTGTAGGATTTTCAATATTAATTAAAGATTTAATTTTTTCTTCATATTGTTTTAAATCATCAGTTTTATTATTTATAATCTTGTTATCATTTTTCAATTTATTTATTTCTTTTCTTAATTTAGTTAGTAAAATTTCAGTATCATTAGCAATTCTTTTATACATTTCTTCTGATACTAATCCTTTAAATTTATCTTCATAAAGTGTATCTAATTTATTAAGATATTCTTTTTCTTTTGATTCTAACTCTTTTATTTTTTCTTGTGTCTTAAAATTATTCTTTTTCTTATTATTAATTTCATTTGCAATATCAGATACATTAATAGCTTTTAAATATTGTTTACAAGTCTTTTTAATTGTATCTAATAAAGCATTCTCTAACTTATCATAAGGTATAAAATGTGGCTCACACATTCTTCTTTTAGGATCTCTTGAATATCTATTACAATTAATTGTCCAATAATCTTGTTTCTTTTTATAAGTAATCGTAAGCATATTACCACATTCTTTGCAATATAATAAGTTTTCAAATAGTCTTTTTTCTCTCTTTGTATTTGCTGTATAATTTGTTCTTTTGACATTATCTTGTACATGGTCAAATATAACTCTATCTACTATTGGTTCATGAGTATTTTTAACAATATCCCAATTACCTTTTGGAAGTGTCTTTTTCTTTTTTGATTTATAAGATACCTTCGTTTGAACACTTTGTACCATATCACCAACATACATTTGATTTTTTAAAATCTTTTTAACAGATGATATAGTCCATATAGGATTATATTTATTTTTAGCATAGGGATTTTTTCTTTTAAGACTACTTGGAGTTTTAATTTTACTTTCATTTAGATAAGTTGTTATTGCAGATAATCCAACTCCTTCATATGCCATATCAAATATTTTTTTAACGATAGGTGCATATTCGGGGTCTATAATTAAGTGTCCCTTATCATTTGGATCTCTTAAATACCCATAACTTGGAGCACTACCAATAAACTTACCATTTCTTCTTTTATCATTTAAGACATTACGAATTTTTATAGAGTTTTGTTTGCTGTAATAGTCATTACAAGCAAATATAAAAGTTGAAGAATCATTACTAGCTTGGTTAACTGCATTATCATAACCTTCTTGCATAGA
>CANQVV010000048.1 GCA_947627385.1 uncultured Bacilli bacterium | reverse complement strand
ATTCTCTTTATTATGGGATTTTTCTCTTACAAATTAATTTTTTGCTACCATCGGGAATTTCTAATTTAATTCAATAGGTATTATTTTTTATACTTCAATTTTAATACCTTTTTTCTTTAAAATAATTTTTCTAAGAAAATCAAATGGTATAACTGTAAAAGCCATCATAATAACAAATATAAGTTCAAAAATAGTCATCCCATAAGTTCTAAATAATTCATGACCATTATAAATTAAAAATATCTGAGCTATTACAATAAAAGAAAATACCAATAAGAATACTTTATTTTTATGAATATTAGATAAAATATTTAATCTTTCCGTTCGAGCATTAAAAGCATTAAATATACCTATAAATATAAATAAAGCAAAATATGATGTCATAAAATGTTTATAATCACTACGAATAAAATCTTTAATAATAGGTAATTTTAAAAATATTATACAAAGTAGAGCAGAATAAATAGCATTACCAATTATTTGAGAATACATATATTTATTAATAATTGGTTCATCTAATTTTTTCGGTTTATGTTCCATATAATATTTTAGCGGTGCTTCATAAGAAAAAGCAAGTCCCGCAAATGTATCCATAATCATATTAAGCCATAACATTTGCATAATTGTAATAGGAGTACTTACTCCAATATAAGAACCAACAATGGATAAAAAGAGAGCAGTGAAATTAACTGTTAATTGATAAGTAACAAATCTTCTAATACTTTTAAAAATAGTTCTACCATATAAAATAGCTTTACTAATAGATAAAATATTGTTATCTAAAATAACTATATCACTAGCTTCCTTACTAACTTCGGTCCCACTACCCATAGCAAAACCAACATTAGCTTTTTTTAGGGCTGGGGCATCATTGACACCATCCCCAGTCATTCCAACAATATAATCCATACTTTCTAGAATACTAACTAAACGACTTTTATCTTGGGGTAGAGCTCTTGCTACAACTTTTAAACGTTGAACTATTTTTTTTACGTTATCATCATCTAAATTATTAAACTCTTGACTGGTTAAAATGATATCCGTAGCATCAGTCATTATTCCCGAATCACGAGCAATATTTTTAGCTGTATCTTTGGCATCACCAGTAATCATAATAACATTAATGCCGGCATTTCTAATTAGATTTATACCTTCTTTGGCTTCATCTCGAAGTTCATCTTTTAAAGCAATAAAACCTAAAAATATTAAATTATCATCATCATTATTATTTCCTTTGGCTAAGGTAATTATTCTAATTCCTTTTTTAGTATATTTAGCAATTTCTAATTCAATATTTCGTTTATTAATTAAAACTTTTTCTTCCCCAGAACTAGTTAAATATTTAGTACATTTTGGTAAAATTACTTCACTAGCGCCCTTTTTATAAACTACATTTTCTAAATAAATGGCACTAAATTTATTTTCACTATTAAAAGGAATTCTTTTAGTAATTTTAGGATTATCTTTTTTTAATTTTAAAAAATTGATTAAAGCTTTATCAGTTGAATTACCACCAATAATATTATTTTCACTAATAACACTTTCATTATTTAAAATAATTGAGTTATATATATCATCATAAATTTTTAATTGTTTTAATTCTTTTTCATTTTTATATTTTCTTAAATCACCAGTAATAAAGTTAGTAACTTCTAATATGCCCTTAGTTAAAGTTCCAGTTTTATCAGTTAATAGATAATTAATATTACCACTTGTTTCAATACCAATTGGTTTTCTAACTAAAACATTATCTTTCAGCATTCTTTTCATATTAGAAGATAATACCAAAGTAATCATCATCGGCAGTCCTTCTGGTACGGCCACAATGATAATAGTAACTGATAAAGTTAAAGCATAAATAAGATAATTTAAAATAATTTTTGGTGTAGTAATAGTAGTCATTATTAATTCTAAATCAAAATTATTAGCAATAACAATTTTATTAAAAAGATAAGATAGTGATACAACAAAAGCCCCGATATAACCAATTTTACTGATTATTTTAGCTAGATGATATAGTCTTTTTTTTAAAGGGGATGGAGGATCTTGACTTTGGATTTCCAAAGAAATTTTACCATATAAAGTATTATTACCTACTTTTTGAACTAACATTTTGCCACTTCCATTAGTAACAACTGCACCCCGATATAATTTATTATCTTTATGATTTTTCTTTATTTCTTTCGTTTCACCAGAAAGAGATGCTTCATTACAAGAAAGAGTCCCATTTATTAAAATACCATCAGCAGGAATTGAATCACCGGTATTAAGAATTACTATATCATCAACAACAATATCATTAATTATAATTTCTTTTAAAATTTTATTTCTAAGTACTTTAACTTTAATTTTACTTACTTCTTGCTGTAATCTTTTAAATGCTTCTTCACTACCATATTCCGAAATAGTAGAAATAAATGAGGCTAAAATAACAGCAATGGCAATCCCAATTGTTTCATACCAATCATATTTGGAAAAAATAAATAAAAGTTTAATGCCTAAGGCAATTAAAAGGATCTTAATAATTGGATCACCTAAGGATTCAATTAAAATTCTTAGAAATGTTTTTTGCTTAACTTTGGTAAGCTCATTAGTACCGAATTGTTTTCTATTTTTGATTACTTCTTCTTCGCTAAGACCATTATAATTTATCATAGTTCACCTAATTAAATATATGGAGTTAATTTATAATATATGCGCATTAAAATATTGCAATAAAACAATAAATTTTGTATAATAAAAACAATTTTAGTTAGAAGGAATATTATGGCAGATATAAATTACGATGATCTAAATGCATCTTCTATAAATAAAAAGATTAAGGAAATTTATCACTCTTATCTTAAAGATTTTAAAAAAATATTTCAAAATTATGAATATATTTTTAATTCTTATGAAGAGTATTTAGAAAAATTAACAAATATTTTGGCTCAAATAATTAATAATATGCCAATTAAAAATTCTATTGAGTATAAAAAATATATTTTAAATCAATGTAAAATTAAATTAGATAATTATATTAAAAGTCTTTTATATAGTGATTCTAAACTAATTATATTATCATCTTTTATTAATATTAATTTAAGTATTAATGGAAATCCTTTAAATGAATTAAAAAAATTAGTTAAATTGTTAAATAAATTAGATTATACACCTGATCCTAATTTAATTATTGATTTAATAAATAATAATGCAAAATTAAAACAAATATTAGCTAATTTAATTGCCAAAAATTTATCTCAAATAAAATTATATGGCTTAGATTATATTTTTGAAGAAGAATTAACATATGAATTTTTAGATATATATTGTAATTTAATGGAAATAGATATTAACATTTCAACTAAAAATATGGATGATTTAGAAGAATCTGCTTATAGTGAAGCTGAAAAACTAAAAGGAACATATTATGGAGCTACTGCTATTATTAAAGATCTTAAATCTCGGGAATTGCATGTTTTGTCAAATGAAGAAGAAAGTGAACTAGTAGCAAGAATAAAGCAAGGTGATAGAAAAGCTTATGATACCTTTTTAGAACATAATTTAAGATTAGTTATAAAAATTGCCAGTAGGTATTTAAATCAAGGAGTTGAATATGAAGACTTAATTCAAGAAGGTAATTTAGGTTTAATTAAAGCTATTGAACGTTTTGATGGGACAAAGGGATTTAAATTTTCTACCTATGCTACTTGGTGGATAAGACAAGCTATTGTAAGGTATATTGGCAATACTGGTAGAAACATAAGATTACCATTTCATAAATTTGAAGAATTAAATAAATTTCAATACAATGTAATTAAATTAGCAAGTATGTTAGGTCATTATCCGACACTTGATGAAATAGTCAAACATTTGAATATATCATATGAAAAAGCTAAAGAAAATTTTGATTTAATTCAAAAAACAGTAAGTTTAAATACTAAAATAGATGATGATGAAGAATCAGAATTAGGAGATTTTTTGCCATCTGAAAAAACTAGTAAGTTAGAAGATGATACCATATTAGAAAATTTAGTTTTAGAAATGGAAGACTTATTTATTAAAGCTGGTTTATCTGATATGGAAAAAACGATTTTAAAATATCGTTATGGTTTAAATTATACTGAAGAAATGATTTTAGAGGATATTGGTGAACTTTATGGTATTACCCGAGAAAGAATAAGACAAATTGAAGCCAGAGCAATTATTAAACTTAGAAAATATCCTTTAACAAAAAATTTTGCTGCCTATTTAGATAATCCTGATCAATCAGAAAAAAAATTAGAAAAATTACGAATTTGGCATTATCAACATCCTACATCTAATACTGTTTATAGCATAAATGTTGATAAGATAGAAATACATCCAGAAGAGACACCTTTAGAAATAGAAAAAAAACATATTAGTAGAGAAGATAAAAAGCTTAAAACAATTTTTGCAGCATTACCAGATTACTCTCGTGAACAAATATTACAGGCTATATCAAAATTACCACCAGATGATAAAAAAATATTTTACATGCGTAATGGTGATGATTTAGACCATCCTAAGTATTCTTCTGAAAGAGTGGCTAATATTAGTTATCGTTATGGATTAGTAGTAGCTAAAATAAAATCTATTATAGATAATAAACGTATTAAAACAATTTATACTTGTTTAAAAAATTATTCTAAACAAGATGTGGATAATGCTATTTCAATGTTAAGTGATGAAGATAAAAAGATTATTTATTATCGTTATGGTACTGATTTAGATCATCCTGAAACCACTAAATTATGGGATACACAAAAGTATAGTACGCGTTTATATGTTACGATTTTTAGACGAATTAAACAAAATATTAAATTATCTAAAGCTAATAATGGGAATTTAGATAAAAGTAGAAAAAGAAAAATGTCTAAAAAATTGATAACAATATATGAAAGATTAAAAAAATATTCAAAAGAGGATATTGATAATGAAATTGCTAAACTTTCTTTGGAAGATAAAAAAATATTTTATTTACGCAATGGTGATGATTTAGACCATCCTATTCCTTCACCAGAATTTAATGTAGAAATGCAAAGTAGATATTATAGTATAGTTAATAAAATAGAAAGACATTTAATAAAAAAATGTTCTATTCAAGCTCTAAGTGATGTAAAACCATCTGTTTTAAGAAAATCATTGATAATTGATATTTCTCAAGATGAAATCATTGAAAATAGTGAAGTGACAATTGAATTAAGAGAATTTTATATTAGAGCCCTTGAAATGTTAAAAAAACCAGAATTTATGAAATTATTTCTTAATTTATCAGTAAAAGAAGCTATTATTTTAGCTATAATTATATTAAGTTATTTAGAAGGAAAAAATATTAATATTGTGGATATAGCAAATTTAATGGAAACAGATGTTAAAAATATAAAAGATGATGTTAAAAAAGTACTTATATTGTTTAAAGAAAATATAATTGAATATTTGAATTATAACATTGATAATAGTTTAAAAAAGTAGTTATTTTATAAAATAAAAAATTTAAGGTGAATATTTATGAAAGAAGAAAAATCAGTTGATATTAATAATATTATGATAACATATCAAGATATGTGGCAAGATTTATTTCAAGAATATATATGGGTTTTTAAAGATTATACTGAATTTAATAATTGTATAAAAAACTTTTTAAAAAAAATTAGTAAAAATAGTCCTATTAATAAAGTGAGTAAAGAACAATATTTAGATGGAGCTCATAAATATTTAAAAAGAATTATTTTTCTTTGTTTACATAGTAATAAAAATATTGGTATATTATTAAATTATATTAATAGTAATATTAATCCTAATCAAGATGCTTATCAAGAAATAAAAAAATTTATTAAATTAATTAAATCATCTCGTTATACACCAAGTCCTAATGAAATTATAGAATTAATTGATAAAAGTGAAATTTTTAAAGAAGTGTTAGCTAAACTTATAAATGATAATATGGAAAAAATTAAAAATTATGGTTTAGAAAAAACATTTGAAGATGATTTAATAATTTTATTAGTAGAGATTTATTGTACTTTAAATAATGTTGTTTTAAATGATATTGATAATTATCGAGATGAATATGCTGATGAAGAAATTTTACCTATGGATATTTTAAATGAACAAAAAACTATTAGGTCTTCCTATGAAGAAAGATTAGAAGATAAAGATTATTCTTTTAAAAAAGAAGAGATAAAAGAAGATATATCAGATTTTATGCCTATGGGAGCTGATGCTTTTATTTCAGAAATAAAAAGAAAAAAATTAGAAGTTTTATCTAAGGATCAAGAATATGAATTGCTAACAAGAATTAAAAATGGAGATGAGGAAGCCTATAAATATTTTTATGAACATAATTGTCGTTTAGTTATCAGTATTGTAAAAAGATATCGTAATTATCAAGTAGATTATGAAGATTTATTACAAGAGGGTTGTATAGGTTTAATGATGGCAATCGAACGATTTGAAGTAGCCAGAGGTTTAAAATTTTCAACATATGCTACCTGGTGGATAAAACAAGCTGTTATAAGAGCTTTAAATAAATATAGTAAGAAAACGGGTGTTTCTATTAATAAAAATTTAGATTTAATTCAATATCGAAAAAAATTAGAAGCTTTATCAGATAAATTAGGAAGAAAGCCAACTAATACAGAAATTGTGGAATATTTAAAAATACCTTTAATTGAGGTAGAAGAAAATAATCAATTATTATTAACTAATTTTAGTATTAATCATAGTATTAATGATGAAGATGATACTGAATTAGGTGAATTTATTTGTGATGAACGAGTAGAAATAGAAAAAGATTATATTACTGATAATTTAGTTTTAGAAATTCAAAATTTATTTAGAAAAGCTCATCTTACTGATCAAGAAATTTTAGTATTAAATTATCGTTGGGGGTTAAATGGTTGTGAAGAAAAAACTTTGGTAGAAATTGGTAAATTATTTGGAGTTAGTAGAGAAAGAGCTCGGCAATATGAAGCAAATGCTATTAAAAAATTAAGAAAATATACTGGTATGCAAGATTTTGCTCTTTATTTAGATAGTCCAGATAAAGCCCTAGACAGATTAAGGAAATTAGTTAAATGGCATCTTGACAATCCTAGATCTTTTGCAATATATGATATTGATGTTAGTGAAGTTGTTTTAGAAGAAAAGAAAGAAACAAAAATACCTAAAAATAAAGATGAAGGGAATTATATTTATAAACTTTTTAAAGAGTATAGAAAAGAAGATATTGATATTGTATTAGATTCTTTAACTGAGGAAGAAAAAAAGATAATTGCTATTCGTAATGAATATTTTAATAATCCAACTTTATATTCACCCTGGAATAATGAAAAAGTTAAACAAGCCTTTAAAAATATTTTAACTAAAATTCATTATCGTTTAAAGAATAATGAAAAGAAAGTTAAGTTATCGACCATTTTTGATTTTTCATTTTGTAAAAATTATTCTCAAGAAGAAGTTAAACTTGCTATTGAAATGTTAGATAGTAGATATAAAAAAATAATTTATTTACGATATGGAAATGATTTAATTTATCCAACTGGTGATAAAAATTGGGATTTCAAAAAATATGGTGATATTTTTTATGAAGAAATTATTCCTCAAATAATTACTAATTTAAAATTAATTCATCAACAAAACAAAAAATTGACTGTAAATGTCAGTATAATAATGCAAAATGAAGAAATAGATGAATCTTTAAAAGAAATTTATATTAAAGCTTTAATGTTATTAAAATTACCAGAATTAAGAATATTAATTAAAGATTTTAGTGAAAAAGAGGCAATAATATTAGCTATTTATCTATTAAAATATTTTGAAAATATTACATTAAATATAGAAGATTTTATAGATATTTTGCAAATAACTAAAAATGGTTTAAATGATTGTTCTGTAAAAGCTTTATTATTTATTAAAGAAAATGTCGATATTTTAAATATATTAAAAAATAAACTAGATCATAAAGAAAAAATTTCTAATAAAGTCAAAAAGTAATAAATGCTGAAACTAATTGGAATAGATGTTACAGAAATTAACTTTTTTTCCACAAAATAAAAATGAAATCTTGACTTTCGGGGGGGGTATTATATAATTATCTTATAAAATAGGAAGGATTGTATAATATGGAAGTTATTAACAATAATAATTTACATAATATAACAAAATAGAATTAATAACATATACATAAATACGATAAATGTGATAAAATAGAAAGGTA
>CANQVV010000047.1 GCA_947627385.1 uncultured Bacilli bacterium | reverse complement strand
AAAGCATAACCTTTAATAGTTATACTTCTTACATACCCTCTTTTTTTATTTTTGTCTAAATTTTGGGGTACAGTTCAAGTTAATTCTTCTTTTCTTCTAATAATAGATTTTTAAAAATTTTTTTGTTATAATTAAAAAAGTGGTGGTATTATGGCTAAAACAAGAAGTGAATTAAGAGAAAAATGTATGATTATTTTATATCAATGGGATTTATATAGAAATAATCATACTAAAATGGAAATAGATGATATTATTAAAGATAATTTAGATATTGATAATGATTTTGTCAAAGATATAGTTTATGGTGTTGTAACACATATCAATGATATTGATGAAATTGCTAATAAATATATGAATAATTGGGATATTACTAGAATTGATAAAACAGGTGCTGCTATTTTAAGAATGGGTATATTTGAACTTAAATATACTGATACACCAGAGATTGTCGTTATTAATGAAGCAATTGAACTAGCTAAAAAATATAGTGATGAAAGTGTTCGTAAAATTATTAATGCTGTTTTAGATAGGATTAATAAAGAATGAATTTAAATAAAGAAGATATTTATAAAGTACTTCATACGGAGAGTGCCGAAGAAATAGATTTAAGTATTGGCAATTATTATATAAAAAAATGTCAAATGCCCCAAGATATAATATATCCTTTTTATTTGGCAGCAAGTGAAGTTATAAATTCTTACATAGCTAATATTTTTAATATAATGCATCCTAAATACCAAATAATTATGCCATATCCAAATGATGAAAATGAAGTATGGGTTATAAGTGATAATTTAAATAAATATGGTATTTTTAAAACAGGGAGAAGACTAGGAGTTTCCGAAACTAATGCCTCTTCTTTATATGAAATTTGGAGTTATTTAGAATATCTTTTTAAAAATACTTCTTTGTATAAGCAAATACCTTATCTTATGAATGACTTAGTTAAAACTTATATAATGGATATTTTTATAGGTAATTTTGATCGTAGTAGTAATAATTGGGGATTAATTTTTAATGAGGAAAAAACCCAAGTAAAATTTGCTATTTTTGATAATGAAATATTATTTTTTCCTATTCCTCATAATATATCTACGATGGTTTTTGGCAAAGATTGGTTAAATGCCAAAAATGATGTTAAATATACAAATAAGTATAAAGAATTAGTTCAGAAAGATCTTATGAATTTTTTAGTAGAGTCTAGTCAAGAATATATTAAATTGTTTGAAGATTATTTAAATTTACTTACTCCAAAATATTTTATAAATTTACTTACTTTAATTGAAAGGCAAGAAAAAATATTAATATGTGGTAGTTCTATGCCCTTAATAATTCCGGATAAAGAAGAATTAATAACGGATTATACCGAAAATTATTATTTAATCCAAGATACTTTTAGGGCATTTAAACATAGAAAAATTAAATAATTAATTGCTATGTCCATATAATTTTGTTAAAATTAGTTTAGTAGTATTAAAAAATGGAAGGATATAATTATGGAAGAAAATAAATATTTAAATGTTTCAGAATTAAATAATTATATTAAAAATATTTTAGATAATGATACTTTTTTAAATCGTATTTATTTAAAAGGAGAAATATCCAATTTTAAAAGTCATACCAGAGGTCATTTATATTTTACTTTGAAAGATGATTTAGCTAGAATTAATGCCGTCATGTTTCAAAGTAATACGCGTAGTTTAAAATTTGTACCCGAAGATGGAATGAAAGTCATGGTTAAGGGAAGAGTAAGTGCTTATCCTACTAGTGGTTCTTATCAAATATATGTTGAAACTATGGAATTAGATGGTTTAGGTAATTTATATATTGAATATGAAAAATTAAAAGAAAAATTATATAAAGAAGGTTTATTTAATAAAGAACACAAAAAACCTATTCCGAGATTTCCAACTAAAATTGGTATTGTCACAGCAGATACTGGGGCAGCAGTTCGAGATATAATGAGTACTATTAAAAGAAGATATCCTTTATGTGAGGCTATTCTTTTTCCGACACTCGTCCAAGGAGGTGATGCTGCTCCTAATATTGTAAAACAAATTGAAGTAGCTGATCAATTTGGCTGTGATATTTTAATTGTCGGTCGAGGTGGTGGCTCTATTGAAGATTTATGGGCTTTTAATGAAGAAAGTGTAGCCAGAGCTATTTATAATGCTAAAACTCCAATTATTAGTGCAGTTGGTCATGAACCGGATTTTACTATTGCTGATTTTGTAGCAGATTTAAGGGCACCAACGCCAACCGGCGCGGCTGAAATGGCTGTCCCAACTAAACTTGATATTGAAAATATTTTAAATCAATATAAAATAAGACTTAATAAAAATATCAAAAATTTAGTTAATACTAAATTTATTGAACTTCGTAATTTAAAAAATTCTTTTGTTTTAAAAAATCCTATGAGTTTATATGAAATTAAAGAACAAAAATTAGATAAATTAATTGATGAATTAAATACTAATATAAAAATAACTTTGGATAATAAAAAACATTTATTAGAAATAAATATGAATAAAATTAAATTAGTAAGTCCCCAAAATATAATTATGAAAAATAATAATTTATTAAAAAGCTTAGTAGTTGATTTAAATAATATTATGGATAAAAATTTAAATAATACTAAACATCATTTAGATTATTTAATAAATACTTTAAAATTAGTTAATCCTTTAAATATTTTAAGTAATGGTTATTCTCTTGTTAGAATTAATGATAAAGTAATTAAGGATAGTAAAGAGCTAAAAGTAAATGATGAAATAAATATTAAATTTCATAAAGGTGAAGTAATTGGAATAGTTAAAGTAGTTAAATAATGCTATTTAAATAAAGGAGGAAATATAATGGCAGAAAAAACATTTGAAACAAATTTAAAAGATTTAGAAAATTTAGTTAAGGAATTAGAAACAGGAAATGTTCCACTTGAAGATGCAATAAAAAAGTATACTGAGGCCATGGAACTAGCTAAAAGTTGTAGTGAAAAGTTAAATACTGCTACGGAAAAAGTTAATAAAATTCTAGCTGATGATGGTAATTTAAAAGATTTTGAAGTAAAAGAAGAAAATTAATGTCAAAAGATGTAATTTATCTTCTTTTTTATTGCCATCAAAATTTTATAAAGCTAAAATAATATTAGAAAATAAGTATATAATAGGAAATGGGATATTTATGAAAAAAAAGGAAGATAAATTAGAAGTAAAAGATAAAAATAAATCTAAAAAAGTAATAATGATAATAACTATTATAATAGTAGTAATTCTTGTATTAATCACAGCAATTTTATCTTATTTATATGTTTATAATAATAATGCAAAAATTAAATATGATGAGAATATAAATATTATTACTAAACAAAATCAAGCAGCTTTAAAAGAATACAAGGAAGAAGTTAAAGCTAATACTATATGGACTTATGAAGATGCAATAAATAATTTAATTGATGAAAGTAAGTTAAGTAAAGATACTACAATAAAAATAACTATTAATGATAAATTATTTAATAAGGAAGATACTTATACTTTTACAGTGGGTGAAAATAAAATAAATATTTATTTAAATAAGACTTATACTTATAAAATATTTAAAGAGGAAACAAAAGTAATTGAAAATAAAAAAGAAATAATTATTCAAGTAGAAGATAAAGATATACCAATTTTAGATGGTGTTAAAGATAAAACTATTACAGTTGGTGATGAACTTAGTATTTTAGAAGGAATTACTGCCAAAGATGAAGTTGATGGTGATTTAGAAGTTAAATTTGAAGGTGAAGTTGATACTAGTAAAGCTGGAACTTATAAAGTAAAAATATATGCTGAGGATAAAAGTGGTAATCGCGTTGAACAAGAGATGACAATAACTGTTAAAAAGAAAACTACTACAACTAAACCATCTACTGGCAGTACCACAAAACCAAGTACTAGTAGTGGTAATGATACTTCATCAACTTGTAAATATACAGCTACTTTGAAAAAAAGAGGCTATAAATCAACTGATCCAGATGCTTGTGAAAAAGATCGTCAAGCTAGTGAAATAGCAAGACAAATTGCCAGTGAAATAAATTCTAAGGGTTATGGAACAGATTTAGAAAAGGTCCAAGCTGCGGCATCCAAAGTATCTGAATATTATTATAAAGGTACACATATTGAATCAGGTAATGATTATCGGACTCCTTACGGTGTATTTATTAAAGGTGAGGCATCATGTGCTGGTTGTACCAGAGCTTTAATTCTAGTTTTAGAATATATGGGATTTACTAATTTAGTTCATGCTAATGAAAATGGTTGGACACATCAATGGGTAATATTAACTATGGATGGTCAAAAAGGTTATGCTGATGGTCAAGTTGGTATGGTAGGTTATGGTTGTCATATGATGGATAATAGTTGTTCTTAGTATTTTATGATATAATACTTTTGGAGGCCTTTATGAAAAAATATGTCTTTCTTATAATATTAATATTATTAAGTAGTGCTTGTGGTAAAGAAAATGATGAAACTTATATTAATAATTTTGAATATCATGTAAATGATACTATAAATGTTAATATATTATTTGATAATACTGATGCTAATGTTTTGGTTTGCCCTACATTAAATATCGTTAAAGATGGAGAAGAAAATCATAAAAATATAGTTGAATATTTAGATTATAATATTGATAACTTAGAAGTATATAATTATAATATTAATGAATTATCCGAAGATTATACTAATGATAAATGGTTTTTAAAATTTAATTTACAACAATTATCAAATGAGAAAATAGATAATATTACACCGATGATTAAATTAAAGTTAAAAATTAAAGAGTCAGGTAAATATCAAATATTTTTTGAAGATAGTAATGAAGAATGTTATACTAAATATAAAGATAAATTAAGAATTGAAATAACTAAGGAATAATTAGTTATTTCTTTTTTTTAAAACTTATTTTATAATTTGTATAAGGAGTCTATATATGTATGCAGAAATATTAATTGAATATCCAACTAAAAAAATAGATAAATATTTTACTTATAAAGTACCAAATAATTTACAAAATATTATTAAACCAGGTATGAAAGTAAAAATACCTTTTGGTAATAAAATAATTAATGGTTTTGTTATGAATATCAAAGATAATTTTTCTAATAATTTTGATATAAAAGAAATTGTAGATATAGTTGATAGAGAATTAGTATTAAATCAAGAATTAATGGATTTAGGTATATATATTAAAGATAAAACATTATGTCCTTTAATTAGTGCTTATCAAACTATGTTACCATCATCTCTAAAAATAAAAGATAATAATACTAATTATAAGTATTATAAAACTTATTTAATTTTAAATAAAAATAAAGAAGAAATTAAAGAATATTTAATTTCTTCAAAAAAAGTTAATTTACAAACTAAATTATTAAATGATTTATTAATTAAAGAAAAAGTATTAAAAAAAGATTATTCACCTTCACCGGTTAAATCTTTAATAAATAAAGAACTTATAAAAGAAGTAAAAGAAAATGAATATCGAATTAATAAAGAAAAAAATAAAAATTTAATAAAAAATAAATTGAATAATGAACAAGAACAAGTATTTGAAGCAATTAAAAATACTAATCAAAATACTGTTTTTTTATTAGAGGGCATAACTGGTTCAGGTAAAACTGAGGTTTATTTAAATTTAATTGATAATACTATTAAAAATGGTAAAACAGCCATTATGTTAGTTCCAGAAATTTCTTTAACAATGCAAATTGTCGATCGTTTTTATGAATGGTTTGGCTCTTCGGTAGCTATTTTTCATAGTGCTTTATCTAGTGGTGAAAAATATGATGAATATTTAAAAATTATTCGGGGTGAAGTATCCGTAGTAGTAGGTACACGTTCAGCCATATTTACTCCTCTTAAAAATATTGGAATAGTTATTATTGATGAAGAACATAGTGATACTTATAAACAAGATAATATGCCTAGGTATAATGCAATTGATATTGCTAAGAAAAGATGTGAATATCATAATTGTCCTCTAATACTTGGTAGTGCTACGCCAACTCTTGAATCAAGAGCCAGAGCTATAAAAGGGGTATATAAGCATTTATTTTTGACCAAAAGAGCTGGAGCGGGAACTATTCCTGAGGTATCTATTGTCGATATGGTTAAAGAAATAAAAAATGGTAATTTTATATTTAGTAATAGTTTACAAGAAGCAATTCAAAATTGTTTAGATAATGGAATGCAAGCTATAATCTTGCTTAATAGAAGAGGTTATTCTACCACTATTAATTGTTCTAATTGTGGTTATACTTATAAATGCCCTAATTGTGATATTACCCTTACTTATCATAAATCTACTAATAATTTAAGATGTCATTATTGTGGTTATACTATTATGAAAGCTGATGTCTGTCCTAATTGTCATGAAGATGGTTTAAACTATTTAGGTCTTGGTACGGAAAAAGTAGAACAAGAATTACAAAAATTATTTCCAACGGCTAGAATTATTCGGATGGATCAAGATACTACTATAAAAAAAGGTTCTCATGAAAAAATAATTGAAAGTTTTAAAAATAGAGAATATGATATTTTATTAGGTACCCAAATGATTAGTAAAGGCTTAGATTTTCCTTATGTAACACTTGTTGGCATAATTAATGCTGATACATCTTTAAATATACCAGATTTTAGAAGTAATGAAAGAACATTTGCACTTTTATATCAAGCTAGTGGTCGAGCAGGACGTAGTTTATATCCGGGTAAAGTTATTATTCAAACTTATAATCCCGATAATTGTGTTTTAAATTATGTCAAAGAAAATAATTTTAATAAATTCTTTAATTATGAAATGAATATACGTAAAATTTTAAAATATCCACCATATTATTATTTAGTAAGTTTAAAAATTATTTCTAAGGATTATAAAACATCTTTGGATAATGCTACAAAAATATGTGATTATTTAAAACAAAATATTGATAGTACTTCAATTGTATTAGGGCCAACAACTGCTAATTTATTTAAGTTTAACAATACTTATCGTTTTCAAATTGTAATTAAATATCGATTTGATGATAAATTAATGAAGGCTTTAAATGAAATAGATAGCATTTATTTGAATGATAAAGATACTAATGTAGAAATAGATATTGATCCTTTACATATTTGACACAAATTTTCCACAACGTTAGATTTTAAAGAAAGTTCCCACTAAAATAGAGAAAAATGATAAAAGAATTAAAAAGAATTAAAATCCCGAAAAATGCGTAAAATAAGGCAAAAAAATTGTAAAAAAAGAAAAAAAGTGATAGAATATGAACAAATTTAAGTTAATTTGTTCCATTCAAAAAGAGGTGCAGTTGAATAAAAAAAATTTTGAGTGAGGGTAACTGCCCGGAAATAAGAATATAAATTGTAATGTATCTTAGCTTAGAGAAGATTACTTTTTAAGTAATCTAATGGAAAGATCAATGTCATCAGACTCGATCTTTTTTATGTGTAATTTATCTAAATTAGATTGACCAAAAAAAAGATAAATCGACTCATAAGGAGAATGATTGTTTAAAGAAATTCTAGGAATAGAATTGATATGAGAAGCAAGTAAGTAACAATCATCTTGAGTTAAGGAAGCAAAAGAAGAACCTTTAGGTAAAACATAACGAATGTATTCGTGATTTTTTTCGATGGAGCCTTTTGCCATGAAGAGTTTGGATCACAATAGAAAAGGGAACAAACTTTTTCACCAGTGTTAAAATCCATTTCAATAGAATCAGGGTGAGAGAATTCAGTACCGTTGTCAGTTAGTATAACTTCAAATAATCTTTTGAATTCATCAATACCTAATAGAGATTTAAGATGGTTAAAAACTTGAATAACATATTTAGATTGTTTGTAAGGAAGTAAGTAAATGAGCATAAAGTTATATTGTTTAAATAAAAGAGTAAGGAAACATTTACCACCTTTACCACCAGAAGTACCAATAACAGTATCCATTTCAACAACAGAAGCATTAGGATTAAATTCCAAATAGGTTTTAAAATCCGAATAAAAACGGCCAATTTTAATTTTTAAATTAGTTTTAGAACGATGATAATCATATTCTTTGCTGACCTTGTATCTAACTTTTCTTTGTAAATCAATGTTACGAACATTAAGGATACCTAAATCGATGTATTTATAGAAAGTAGATTTAGAGAAAGGTAATAATTCAGGATGTTCAATATAGACTTGATTAACGGAATGATGTTTGTGAATCATTAAAGGAGAGATAACATCATTAATCGAAGCAATTTCATCTTTGGTAATTTTTAAATGAGAACGATGATTAATTAAAATTTTTTTGTATTCATTATAAGCAATATCATGAGAATAAGAATAACGAATTCTTTTACAATAATTAAATTTCTTACAACCATTGCAAACATAAGGAGATTTGTTTTCAAAACAACAAGGAAGATTATTGCAAAAGGCAGTAGTTCTTAAAAAACGATGTTTTTAACATCTCTAGCAATAGTAGTTCTATCTTTGAATAAACGATTGGCAATTTTAGAGAAAGAATAGCCATAATTTAAAAATTCTTCAATAACACATCTATCTTCAAAAGATAAATGTTTGTTTTTCTTAGCATTTTTCATAAAAATAAAATCCTTTCTAAGCTAAGATACGAAAAGATATTATAAAATTAAATACAAAAAATTTCAAATTCCTCATTGACAACAGGGACCCAGATTCAAATACTTGAACGCTTTGCTGGTCAAACAGATAAAATCTATTTGACAAAATTATTGCGTATTTAAACCTGCCTATTGATCAATGATATGCTTTGAAATTTTTTGTATTTAATTTAATCCCCATAAATTTCCAAAGTTAAATGCACAAAAATAAAAATTCGGGTATAAATTTTCCACAAAATTTAATCAAAAACTTGACACCTGGGGGGGGTATTATATAATTATCTTAATAAAATAGGAAGGATTGTATAATATGGAAGTTATCAACAAATATAGAAAAGAATTAATAGTACTAGGAGTAATAAT
>CANQVV010000046.1 GCA_947627385.1 uncultured Bacilli bacterium | reverse complement strand
TATATTAGTATCATTATATCAAAAAAGAATTCCGTTAGGAATTCTTAGAATGAAAAATTTATTTTTCATTTTTCTTGTTTTAGACATTTAATTGTCAATATGTAAAAGATAAAGATTTAAAAAAAATGTCGAATATGATATGATGATGTTAGAGGTGTTACTATGAGTTCTAGAATGAATAGATACTATGAAGAAGATAATGATAAAATAGTAAGTTCAAGAGTTAGTAAACATGAAGATTTATATAGAGAAATTAGTAAAAATGAAATAGATGGTTATGAAGTAAAAAGTAATGCTACCATTTTAGGAGCCAATGAAAATGAAATAGATGTTGAAAAAATTAAAAAAATTCTAGATACAAAATATAATGAAGTTCCTAAAAGAAAAAGTATTAGAATTGAAGAAGAAAATAACGAAAAAAAAGAAGAAGAAGTTACTAAGGAATATGACATTAATGTTGTCTTAGAAAAAGCCAGAGAGCAAAAAAATGATAATTATGAAGAAGAAAGATTAAAAAAATTAAGAGATACGCAATTTGATATTTTAAAAAATTTAAATATAGAAAAAAATAATGAACAAAAAATTAAAGATAAAGAAGAATTAGATGATTTAGAAGAAGATAATTTAAAAAATTTAATTAATACGATTGCTTTTAATGAAAAGCATAATAAAGAATTAAATAAAACAGATACTTCTCTTGATATATTAAGTGATTTAAAGGGTAGTGATAATACCGAAGTATTAAAAGGTTTAAAAGAAGAAGTTGAAAGTGAAATTGAAAATGAAATTGAAAATGAAAAAAGTAAACCAGAAGAAAAAGAAGATACAAAGTCAATGATAAATTCTTTCTATACTTCCTCTAATGCCCTTAATAAAAAAGATTTTGATGATAGTGAAGATTTTTCTAAGGAAATAGGAGATAATAATGTTTTTATTAAAGTTGTCATTGCCATTATTGCCTTAGTTTTTATAGTAGGAGTAGTATTACTTATTAAAACTTTATATTTTTCATAATATTTAATATGAGAAGATTAAAATTACATAATTATAATAATAAAAATACAATTAAATATAAAATAGTAATTGTATTTTTTTTAATTATTTTAAGTACAATAATATTATTTAATATATATGCTAAGAAAACTTCTAAACAGATAAAAATATTAGTTAATGAACAAATAGATAAAGTAATTTATGAATTTTTTAATGATTTAATAACAGAAGATGTTATTAATAAAGAAAGTGTTAATAATATATTAGAAATTACTAAAAATAATAAAGGGGAAATATTAGCTGTAAATTATGATTTAGAAAAAACTTATACTATATTAACTGAGGTATCTAATGTTTTACAAAATGCCATTAATGATTTAGAAAGTGGTAAGATAGATGTTACTATTTATAATAAATATTTAACCAGTGGAAAAAATGGTTTAATATTTAAGGTACCATTTTTTATAAGTAGTAATAGTCCATTTTTAAATAATTTAGGTCCCAAAATACCTATTATCATTAATTTTAATGAAACTATTTTAACGAATGTTAAAACTAAGGTTACTGATTATGGTTTTAACAATGCTTTATTAGAGGTTTATGTTACCGTAGAAATGCAAAAATTAATTATTACTCCTATGGACAAAGATAGTAAAAAATTTAATTATGATATTTTAGTCAGTGCCTTAGTTGTAAATGGCAGTGTTCCGGAATTTTATGGTGGTACTTATGAGAGAAGTAGTAAAATTTTAGATATTCCCTTAAAAAGTAAAATATGATATACTCATAATAGGGTGAGTATATGAAATCATATTTTGTTAATGAAGCAGTAGATAATGCAGTTAATGATTATATGAGAAGTAAAGATGTACCTGAGGGAATTTTATATAATTCTTTTCTTGTGGTTGTAATAAGAATACTTATCAATATTTATGGCCAGTTAGATATAATTAATCCCTATCAAACTAATAGTTTAGAAACGCTAAAAAATAATTTAAAAAAATATGGGGCCACCGAAGATGAAATTAATCATTTATTTGAAATTATCAATAATTATTATATTATTGAAATGCGTAATTCTCTTGGTATTAAAAGAGAAGATAACAATTACTTTGTAGAAATTCAAAAATGTTTAATAGATTTATTTAATTTAAAAAGAAAGAATTTTGGTGTAACTGAAAGTGATAGTAAAGAATTTTTTGATCTTTTATATACACCAGGAACATCTAATCCCCTAAGACAATCTTATAACTTTTTAAAAGCGAGTAACATTTATGAAGTAGCAGAGTATTATCAAGCCAAAATGGCTGAAAAATTTGAAGAAGACAAAGAAGAAGAAAAAAATTTATTGGGATTTGATGTTTATAAATTATTTAATATTAGTGTTAATGATTTAAGTAAAATGAATGCAAGTGATATAGATAATTTAAATAATCAAATATATGAATCACTTGATATTAGTGAAAATGCCATTAATAAAGATTATTTATTAAATGAAAAAATTAAAGAAATAAAAATGCAAAATACTCCTATTACAACAGGTAATGGGTATGTAGATATATTGCTAATTATGAGTGTGATAGTTACTACTATTATGGTAGTAGTTATCTTTGGAACATTAGTATTTTAGGAGGGTTTTATGATAATAAAAAATGTTTCTTATGAAATAATAAAAGATGTTGGTGAGACAGTTAAGTTAGCTAATTTAGATGAAATAGTTACTGATTACTATGATAATTTTGATTATATCGTTGGTGATTGGGCCTATGGAAAAGTACGTTTAAAAGGTTTTTATGAAAACGATAATAAAAATGTTAAAGAACATAATAATATTAAAAATGTTGATAAATATTTAGAAGATAACTGTGCTTATGGTTGTAAATACTTTATTTTAAAAAAAGTAAATAAGGAAGAAAAATAATAAGGTTGAAAAACAAAAATAGTTTTGTTATAATGTTATAGTAGTGAAAGGGTTTGACGAAGATATGGGTAAAATAAAATTAAATTTAGTTTCAGGAGCAGTAGTTGAGAAACCTTTAATTAGTGCTTTTAAAGCCAATAATTTTGAATATGTTGTACTTGATAATGAAATGAATGGATCTATGGGTTTACCAATTATTTTAGTATGCAAATTAGATAATGGTAAATTAGTAAAAATTGCAGATCAAAATGAATGGCAAATTGTAAAGGAATATTTAAAAAATATTATTGCCGGTAGTCAAGTTGAATATATTAAAGTTGCTACTGAAATACCAGCTGATGATATATATTATACACAACTTACATTGCCTGTACCTTCATTTGATACATTAAAAAATTCTTATAAAATAGATGATAATGTTTCTAGTAGTGAAGCTGGTATTATGGATATTAATCCAGAGGTTACCCCATCACCAACACCTGATGTAACTCCAAGTCCAGTAAGTGAAGTAACAACTCCTACACCAGAGGTTGCTGTACAACCTAGTGAACCTGTAATACCTGAGGTTAATGTTGGTCCAGTTGCATCTAGTGTTACGAATGTAACACCAAGTGTTGAGCCAGTAGTGTCAACTCCGGAGCCACCAATACCCACTCCTAGTGAAGTAACCCAAGGTTCACCAACTCCGGTTGCTCCTGTGGTAGATACTCCTAGTCCTTCTGCACCAGTAATAGATATGCCAGTAAGTCCAACACCAACTGCCCCAACAATTGATTTAAATACACCAATGCCAACTGTTGACTCACCAGTAACTCCGCAAGTAGAACCAACAATACCTGAGGTAAATGTTACCCCAGAAGTAACACCATCAGTATCACCAACTCAAACAGTTGTAGAACCAGCACCTTCTATTAAAGAAACAAATGAAAGTCCATTTAAAGAACAAAAAGATGCATTCATGCAAGCATGTGAAAATATGTTTGATGCCTTAGTTCAAAAATTTGAAAAAGAATTAGAAAAAAATAAATAAAGCTGAAAATAATTTCAGTTTTTTTTATTGCTTTAATCATATATAATATTAAAAAATTCATATTATTTATTAGAATGAAAGAAATAATTAATTATAATTATAATTTTGACGTACTTGAAATCGAAGAATATTCAACATATGCTTCTTTTAAATATTGTGGTGAATATTTTTATTTTGTTTTTTTTAATCGAACCGAAGAAGAATTAAAGGATTTAGTTGAATTAACAATAGAACTTAAAAATAAAGGAATAAGAGTTCATGAATTTATTTATAATCGTTATGGTTTGCTTTTAACCAAAGTTGGTGATAATTATTATGTACTTTTAAAAATAAATGCTAATAAAGATGAGAAAATAGATTTTGAAAGTTTATGTGAATATAATACTAAATTAAAACTTAATAGTACTAATAGTAAACTATATCGTAATAATTGGGGAGAATTATGGAGTAAAAAAATAGATTATATAGAATATCAAATTAAAGAATTGGGTAAAGATAAACAAGTGGTTTTAGATTCTGTTAGTTATTATATAGGTTTGGCTGAAAATGCTATTAGTTATGTTAATAAAATAAATAAAGTAATAGGTCTTAGTGAAAATGATAAAATAACTTTATCTCATCGAAGAATATTTTACCCAAATATTAATTTAAATTATTTAAATCCTTTAAGTTTTATTTTTGATTTAGAAGTAAGAGATATTGCCGGTTATTTAAAAATTGAATTTTTTAATGGTGAAGATAGTCTTTTAGATTTAACTACTTATTTAAAAATGACTAAATTAAGTCAATATGGTTATCATATGTTGTATGCAAGATTATTATATCCTTCCTATTATTTTGATATTTATGAAGATATAATGAATAATAATGGTAGTGAAGAAAAACTTTTACCCATAATTAATAAAGTGAATGACTATGAATTATTTTTAAAACAAGCTTACTATGAAATAAATAAATATACTAATTTAGAAAGAATAGATTGGTTGTTAAAATAATTATTGTATAAATAAAAAAAATATAATATACTAAATGTATAGGAAGCACGAATACTTCGTGTCACCTAAATTTTTTTTTAGATAGACATTATCCAGGTATTACTACTTGGACGATGTCTTTTATTTTATCTACTAGTATAACTAGTATCAAAAATATTATAATTACTAATAAAAACTTGTTTAAGGTTTTTACTTTCATAACCGTATCACCTCTTTCCTGAGTAAACCCCCTGAAATTAGAATATTTAAGGTGACATCTATACCAGTACTTCCATAAGACTTTATTAAAAGATAAATAAATAAAAAAGTAAAGAAAAATCGTACGACAAGATTCGACAGTACAATTTTAATTTAAAAAATATTGTATAAATAAAAAAAATATAATATACTAAATGTATAGGAAGCACGGATACTTCGTGTCACCTAATGTAAATTAGATAGACATTATCTAGGTATTACTACTTGGACGATGTCTTTTATTTTATCTACTAGTATAACTAGTATCAAAAATATTATAATTACTAATAAAAACTTGTTTAAGGTTTTTACTTTCATAACCGTATCACCTCTTTCCTGAGTAAACCCCCTGAAATTAGAATATTTAAGGTGACATCTATACCAGTACTTCCATAAGACTTTATTAAAAAATAAATAGATAAAAAAGTAAAGAAAAATCGTATGCCAAAATTCGACATATAAAAAAATATATTGCTCTTAAAACAATATATTTTTAAATTGGGATATTAATAATTCCTTTAATTTCTGGTAGTTCACTTTGAAACATTGTTAGAAGTCCATCATTAATAGTACTATCTTGTCCTAAACAATTAGTACAAGCACCAGTAAGTTTAATATAAACATAATTATCTTCATATTTAACGTATTCAATATTGCCCCCGTCCATATTTAAATAAGGACGAATGTTTTCAATCATTTCTTTTATTTGTTCTTCAATATTTAAACTTCTTTCTTTTTTCATAAATATCACAATAATTATTATATACGATTTGCTTTTTTATGTAAAATAAATTTGTTAAATACCGATATTTTCTTATTTTTGTGCTATACTTTATTTAAGAGGTATTTATGTTAAAAAATTATAAAGTAGGAGATATTATTAAAACCCAAGTTACCGGTATCACTAAATATGGTATTTTTGTTAGTGTTGATCCTTGGTATGATGGTTTAATTCATATATCAGAAATATCTCAAAGATTTGTTAAAGATATTAATGAATATGTTAAATTAGGTGAAATAATTTATTGTCGTATTTTAGAAGTTGATGATACTAATTTTAAATTAAAACTATCTATTAAAGATATTAATTATAAAAATACAGTTGATGAAGGTAGTTTACAAGAAACTAGAAAAGGTTTTTTACCATTAAAAGAAAATTTAGATATTTGGATAAATGAAGCCTTAAATAAATAAATTATCATTTTTACTCCATACTATTAATGGTGGTATGATGAAAAATAAAAGTATTTGGGAATCAGAATATATTAATAAGAATGTCAAAAAATTGAATAAAGATTTAGATCTAGATGTTTTAATAATTGGTGGTGGTCTTACAGGTTTATCCACTTTGTATAATTTACGTCATAGTAAGTTAAAAATAGCCTTAGTTGAAGAAAATTTAGTTGGTTTAGGTACAACTGCTAAAACAACAGGAAAAATCAATTATTTACAAGAATTGATATATTATGATATAGCTAAAAAGTGTAATGTTCAAAAATCTTTACTTTATTTGAAAAGTCAAGTAAATGCTACCGTAGAACTAATTAAAATTATAAAAAAAGAAAAAATCGCTTGTGATTTAGAACAAGTTACTTCTTTTGTTTATGCTCATCAAAAAGATTTAAAAAAATTACAATATCAAGCAAATTTACTGAAAAAAGTTGGGATAGATGTTAAAGAACATTATCAAGATAATGCTTATTCTATTTCAGTTTCTAATACTTTTGTTTTTCAGCCTTTAAAATATATTTTAGCATTAAAAAATATCTGTTTAAATAATAAGCAACATATTTATGAAAAAACTAAAATTATCAAAATAGAAAAATATGCTAATTATTATTTAGCTTATACAGATAAATATAAAATTAAAACTAAAAAAATAGTCTTAGCATGTCATTATCCTAATTTTTTAATACCATATTTTATGCCTTTAAAAGTTAATATTGAAAAATCATATATTACAGCTAGTTTAAATAAATATAAAAAAGAAACAACAATTACAAGTAGTTTACCAACTATATCAAAAAGGTATTATCAAAATAAAAATTCTTATTTAATTTATTTAAATAATTCATCTAAAATAAGTGATAATTTAAATGAAAAGAATTGTTATGATAATATTTTAAATAAACATTCCAAAATTAAATATTGGTGGAAAAATACTGATTTAATAACAATAGATAAAATGCCTTATATTGGTAGAGTATATAAAAATGATGATTCACTTTTAATTGGAACAGGTTATAATACTTGGGGTATGACCAATGCTTCCTTAGCAGGTAGTATTTTAAGTGATATATTATTAAATAAAAGTAATGAATATGAAAAATTATTTGATCCTTTAAGAATTAATTTTTTTAATCATCCATTAAGTATATTAAAAAACTGCTATTATAATATACTATCTTATGTCCAAAACAAAATAATTAAAAATAAACCTTGGTATCAAAATATACAAATTAAAAATATTAATGGTCAAAGTATAGCTACATATACTTATAAAAATAAAAAATATCAAGTATATAATAAGTGTCCCCATCTAGGTTGTAGTTTAGTTTTTAATGAAGTAGATCAAACTTGGGATTGTCCTTGTCATGCATCTAGATTTAATTTAGCTGGTAAATGTATTAAAGGACCTAGTACTTATGATATCACTTATAAACCCAATTCTAAATTTAAATATAATAAATTAATAATAAAAAAATAGAAAGTTATGTCAAGTATTATTTATTTTATTTTCTAAAAAAACTAGTAAATGTTATACTTATTATAAGGAGGCTTTTATGAAAAGTGTTGCAATAAAAGGAGTTAAAGAATTTGAAGTTATTGAAACATCTGAACCAAAAAAAGAGGAAGGTAAAGTTTTAATTGATGTTGTTAAAACAGGTATTTGTGGTTCAGATATTCATTATTGGGATTTAGGTATGCCCCAAGGACTTGTTATGGGACATGAATATGCTGGGACTGTTGTTGATAATGGTGGTAGAGAAGATTTAAAAGTTGGTGATCGAGTAACTGCTTTACCTTTATCACCTTGTGGTCATTGTGAAGCATGTCAAAAAGGAAATATTCATTATTGTACTGAAACTTGGAGTCATGCTAGTGGCCTATCTTTGGATAATCCTGGGGGCTTAGAATCAAAATTAAAGGTTAGAAGTGATATGGTTTTCAAACTTCCTGATGGAATGAGTTTTGAATGTGGTGCCTTAGTAGAACCAACCGCCGTAGGATATCATGCAATTAATTTAGCTAATATCAATGTTGGTGAAGATGTTTTAGTTGTAGGTGGTGGAATTATTGGTTTAGTTTCAGCCATGTTTGCTAAAAAGAGTGGAGCAAGTAAAGTTATAGTATCTGAAACAAATGAAGAACGTGGTAAAAAAGCAGTTGAATTAGGTGTCGCTGATAGTTGGATTTTAGCAACTGATGAAAAAGTAATGGCAGAATATACTAATCATTTTGATAAAGTTATTGAATGTTGCGGTAATACTCCTGCTGTAAATAGTGCTTTAAAATTAGTTAAACCTGGGGGAACAGTTATTTTAGTCGGTGTTTCAATGGTACCAATTAATTTTGCTAGTATTGATGCAGTTATGAAAGAATTAACAATTATCGGAGCTATTGCTTATACCAAAGAAGAATTTGGTAAATGTATAGATATGATTGCTAATAAAGAAATAGATGTTTTAAAATTTGTATCAAAAACTGTTAGTTTAGAAGAAGTACAAAGTGCTTATGAAGAACTGACAAGTGGTAAATCTGATGCTATTAAAATATTAGTAGATCCAAATAGATAAAAAGATTAGTGAAAACTAATTTTTTTTTTGCAAAAATTTTTCATAAAAAAAAGGAAATGGAGATAAAAAAGCGTAAATATAAAGTGAAAGGAGGTGTGAATGTGAAACCAGAAATAGAGGAAAAATTTTATAATTTGAAGTATGATCGAATGTTTAAAGCTATTGTAGCAAAT
>CANQVV010000045.1 GCA_947627385.1 uncultured Bacilli bacterium | reverse complement strand
ATTAACTAACATAAACCATAACCTCCTGGATAATACAATTATATCACACAAACAAATGTATTTACAAGTTTTTTTAATCGATTTTTGAACTTTCCTATAAGTTAAAAAAATATGCTTATTTATTGGCATATTTTTTTATAATAATCATATCTTTTAATGGCATTTTCTTTTTGCAAATTTAATAACTCTTTGGCTAATTTTTCATCTTTAATTTTCAAGGCTCGATATCTAACTTCATTATCTAAAAATTCTTCATATCTATTAAAATCAGGTTCTTTACTATCTAGATATAAAGTATCTTCTTCTGGTGTATAATGCATCAATAATTGATAACCAACATCAACTGCTAATTTTTCTTCTTCAATTGAGCAAGACATACCATTTTTAATACCATGTTCTACACAAGGACAATATGCAATTATTATGGCAGGTCCATTATGTTCCATTGCTTCTTTAAATACTTTAATTGTTTGCATTATATTGCCACCTAAACAAATACTTGCTACATAGCAATTTGGATAACCCATAGCAATTTTAAATAAATCTTTTTTATAAGTTTTTTTACCAAAATCAGCAAATTCAGCAACAGCTCCAATTTTACTTGATTTACTTGCTTGGCCACCAGTATTGGAATATACCTCAGTATCTAAGACTAAACATTTAATATTTTCATTTTGACTCAACATATGATCTAAACCACCAAAGCCTATATCATAAGCCCAGCCATCTCCACCAAAGGCCCAAACTACTCTTGCTGGAATATAATCAATTAAATCTTCTAAATCTTTTGGGATTTTTTTATCAATTAATTCTTCTTTAATTTCCTTAGTTATTTTTAAATCATTACTATTTGATAACCATTTATTAAATAATTCTGCTACTTCACTATCAACAGAATTTTTAGATAGTTCCATAATAGATTTTATTCTTTCTCTTTTATTTTTATAAGATGTATGAATACCTAAGGCAAATTCAGCATTATCTTCAAATAATGAATTAGCCCATGGAATATCATAAGGAGTTGATGGTACACTACCACCATAAATAGAAGAACAGCCTGTTGCATTAGCTACTACCAAAGAATCACCAAAAAGTTGAGTTAAAAGTTTAATATAAGGAGTTTCTCCACAACCAGCACAAGCACCACTAAATTTAAATTTACTTTGTTCTAAACTAGCACCTTTAATATTAAATTTATCTAATACTTTGGGATTTTGATAACTATCAAAGTATTTATCTACTACTTGCATATTTTCTTCACTACCACTACCAAACCTTAATGCATTAGTAGGACAATTTTTAATACATAAACCACAAGCCGTGCAATCTTTTTCAGATATTGCTAAATAAAAATTATAATCTTTAATACCAGTTGCTTCTTTGCCTATTTTTTCTTTTAAAAGAAGCGGTCTAATAACACCATGAGGACAAACGATATTACATTTTCCACATTCAATACATTTAGCCATATCCCAAACTGGAACTTGATAAGCTACTCCTCGTTTTTCGAACTTAGATAAATCACTTGGAAAAGCACCACATCTATATGGAATTAAATCACTTACTTTAAGAGTATTACCCATACGAGCATTAATTTTATCAAAAATGTTTAATTCTTTTTCTTCTTCTTTTAAAGTAGATTCTACTTTACTTAAAACTTCTAAATTATCAAGAGCACTTTTAATAGCGTTCAAATTACTATTAATAATATCTTCACCCTTGGTAACAAATGTTTCTTTTATTAAATTTGCTACCTTTTCATAACCATCTTTGATATTTAAAAGTTTTAAAATTACTACTTCCATTATTTTATTAATTTTATCTTTAATTCCGGCATTAATTGCAATTTTAGATGCATCAATATAATAAACCGTAATATTTTTATCTTGAATTATTCTTTTTACTTCATTAGGTAAAAAGGCATTTAAATTATCGGCTTTTTTAGAAGTATTAATAAGTAATATACCATTTTCTTTAATATTATCTAAGATACTAAATTTATGAAAATATTCTTCTTTGGTAACTACTACTATTTCGGGTTTAGTAACATAAAAAGGAGCATTTATTTTATTTTTAGAAAATCTTAAATTAGATACAGTTACACCACCACTTTTTTTAGAATCATATTCAAAATAACCTTGAACATATAAATCATCCTTAGCTATTATTTTTAATATTTCTTTGGAAGTACTAACCATACCATCTGAACCAAAACCATAAATTTTAATTTCTCTGGCATCAATATTTAAATTATAATCATATGAATCTAAACTTAAATTAGTAACATCATCATCTATACCAATAGTAAAATTATTTTTAAGAGTTTTATCTAACATTTGATAAACACTATAAATATCTTTGGGTGTAGTATTTTTACTAGATAAGCCATATCGACCTCCTACTATGTTAATATCTTGATCTTTAAGAGCACTTAATACATCTAAATATAAAGGTTCACCAATACTACCTGATTCTTTGGTTCTATCTAAAACCGCAATATTTTTTACAGTCTTTGGTAAAACATCTAAAAGATATTTAAGGCTAAATGGTCGATATAAATGAACATTAATAAGACCAACTTCCATTCCTTTTTTATTTAAATCATCTACTACTAATTTAATAGTATCAGTTACACTTCCCATAGCAATAATTATATTTTTAGCATTCTTACTACCATAATAGTTAAATGGTTTATAATCAGTATGCATAATAGCATTTATTTTAGTCATATAATCATTAACTATATCAGGTATATCATTATAAAGTTTATTACGTGCTTCAACTGATTGAAAATAAATATCTTCATTTTCAGCCATACCATATTGTTTATGACAATCAACATTTAAACATCTAGCTTGATATTCTTTAATACTATCCCAAGGAATTAATTTAAGTAATTCTTTTTCATCTATTTCTTCAATAGTATTAAGTTCATGACTAGTTCTAAATCCATCAAAAAAATGAATAAATGGTAAACTACCTTTAATAGCTGATAAGTGAGCTACTGCTGCTAAATTTTGAGCATCAAAAACATTTGAAGAAGACAACATACAAAAACCAGTTTGTCTAGTAGCATATATATCAGAATGATCACCAAATATTGATAAAGCATGAGTTGCCACGGTTCGACTGGCTACATGAATAACTCCTGGCAAACATTCACCAGCAATTTTGTACATATTTGGTATCATTAAAAGTAAGCCTTGACTAGCTGTAAAAGTCGAAGATAATGAACCAGATAATAAAGAGCCATGTAAAGTACCAGCAGCACCAGCTTCACTTTGCATTTCAATAACCTTTGGTTTTGTGCCATAAAGATTTTTTAAATCACTATGCGTTAAATAATCTATATTTGAGGCCATCGGACTTGATGGAGTAATTGGATAAATACTACATATCTCACTAAAAAGATATGCCACTTTACTACAAGCCGTATTGCCATCAACTGTTTTTTTCATATTTATCACCTAACTTAATTATAAAATAAAAAGACTAGATTTACTAGTCATTTCAAATAGTTAATAATTAGATAAATATTATTTACTTGCCATTTAAAATTTCTTCAATTTTCATTAAACGATTATATTTAGCTATTCTCTCACCTCGACACACGGAACCAGTTTTAATAAAAGGAATACCAAAACCTACTGCTAAATCAGCAATAAAGGTATCTTCGGTTTCGCCGCTTCGATGAGAAATTACAGTTTTATAATTATTTTTCTTAGCTGTAATAATTGTTTTGGTCATTTCAGATATTGTACCTATTTGATTAGCTTTAAGTAAAATAGCATTACCTGCGCCAACTTTAATACCCGCTTCTAAAAGAGTAGAATTAGTACAAAAATAATCATCACCAACTAACATTACACGACTACCAACAATTTTGGTTAATACAGCTAAACTTTCTAAATCGTTTTCATTAAAAGGATCTTCAATACTAATTATTGGATAATTACTTATTAATTTAACATAATATTTAATTAATTCATTAGCATTTAATTCTAAATTATCAATTTTATAAACATTTTTATTTTTATCATAAAGTTCAGATGCTGCTACATCAAGAGCAATTAAAACATCTTTACCAGGATGATAATTAGCTTCATTAATAGCATCCATAATTAAATCCAAAGATTCTGTGGTATTTTTTAAATTAGGAGCAAATCCACCTTCATCACCAACAGAAGTTGTAAGCCCGCGTTTTTTTAATATATTTTTTAAAGTATGAAATATTTCTGAGGCAGCTTCTATTCTTTTGGATTCTCCTTTAATTATCGGAACAATCATAAATTCTTGAATATCTAAATTATTATCAGCATGAACTCCACCATTAATAATATTAATCATCGGAATTGGTAAACTAACCTTTCCATAAGTAACATATTCATATAATTCTTTATTTTGTAGTTTAGCAAGACATTTTAAACTAGCCAAAGATACTGCTAACATTGCATTAGCTCCTAATTTACTTTTATTGGCTGTTCCATCTAATCTAAGTAAGGTTTTATCTACTGTTACTTGATCTAATTTTTGACCAATTAACGCATTTCTAATTATTGTATTAACATTTTCTACGGCTTTTAAAACGCCTTTACCCATATATCTATTTTGATCATTATCTCGAAGTTCTAAGGCTTCCTTAGATCCAGTCGAAGCCCCTGATGGTACTGAGGCTACTGCTTTTATATTATTAGCCAAGGTCATTTCTACTTCAATTGTAGGATTGCCTCTACTATCAAGTATTTCTCTTGCTTGGATATCTTTAATATTCATATTTACCACCTTAATTTTAGTATAACCATCTAAAAGTATTTTAACAATAAAAAAATAGATGTTTGACACATCTATTTTACTAATCTAAAAAGTATTTAGCCCGATGTCTTAAAAGCATAATATTAATGGCATTAATAAGTCCATAACCAAGTAAACAAATACCACAAACTTTTACAGCATAATCACTATTAGTAAATAATGATAATACTCCAATTACAATGAAACATATTCCCATTACTAATACCAATAACCAACTTGATTCTTTAAATTTTTTTAATATTAAAGCATAATTGCCTTTTTGAATACCACTTACTAAAAAATATATACCTAATAATATTGATAAAATATTTTTAAAGAATAAAACTACAATACCAATTATAACTAATAAAATACCATATATTATGTTATAATCATATAAATCTACTCCATCTTTTTTAATAAATGAAAATATTTCGATTCCACCATTTATTATTAGCATAATACCAGCAATAATTGATACTAAAACATCACTCATATAAGGATTTATAAAAAATATTAAACCAACTATTATATAAATTAATGATGTACATAATTCAATTAATGTAATAATGTTAAATGTTCCTTTAACTTCTCCTAAAATTTTTTCTAACATACTATCACCTAATTAAATTATACTCGTAAAATCTTTATTAATCAAGGTAAATATGTTATAATAAATCATCAGAAAGAAGCGATTATTATGGATTTTAGACCTCTAAATATTGAAGAATTTACTACTTTTGAACAAAATCATCCTTTGTCAAATTTTTATCAAACAATAAATTATGCTATGTTAATGGCTGAAAATGGCTATGATTATGATTTAATTGGATTAGTAAATGAGGAAAATAAAATAGTCGCTGCTTCTTTAATTTTACTTAAACCAATTGGTATTAAATGCTTTTATGGCTATGCTCCAAGGGGATTTTTAATTGATTATAGTAATGAAGAATTATTAAAAACTTTTACTGAACATCTAAAAAAATATTATTATGAAAAAAATGTGATATTTATAAAGGTAAATCCTAACTTACCAATTGCCGAGGTTAATATCGATGATTTTACAACTACTTATAATCAAAATAAAAATATTGTTGATACACTAACTAGAAATGGTTATAAAAAATTATTAGATAATTTATATTTTGAAGCTCAATTACCAAGATATAATGCCTATATTAATTTAAAAAAATATGATTTTAGTAATATGAGTAAAAATACAAAAAATAAAATTAAAAAAGGTATAAGAAAAGGTTTAATCTTTGAAAAAGCAAATAAAGAAGACATTAAATATTTTTATGAAATGATGAAAAATAAAAAAGATAATAATGAATTTTATTATCAAGATTATTATACTGTATTTGAAAAAAATGCAGCAATTGATTTATTCTTAGTATCCGTAGACTATAATGCTTTTTTACAAAATAGTCAATATATTTATGAAGAAGAGAATGAAAAAAATATAAAATTAAACGAAAAATTAGCTAATAATAATTCAAATAAAGTTATTAATGCTAAGATGAATAGTGATAAAGTACTGCTTTCTTATAAAAATGATATTATGGAAGCATCAAAAGGTATTAATGATAATAATAAAGTTTATTTAGCAGGAGCCTTAGTTATTAAACACAATGATATGGTTAGTATTATTTTTAGTGCTTTTGATAAAAAATATAAAAGATTTGTCCCTAATTATTTTATGCATTATAATATTATTAAATATTATCAAAATGATTTTAATTATTTAGATTTAAATGGTGTAGTTGGTGATTTTACTACTAACAATCCTTATAGTGGTCTAAATCGTTTTAAACTTGGATTTAAACCAAAAGTATATGAATTTATTGGTGAATTTGATTTAATTATTGAGCCAAAAAGTTATGATATCTTGCTTCAAAATGGCATTTTATCTAAAACTTTTGATAGAAATGATATAAAAACAGAGAATTAATTTCTCTGTTTTACATTTTATCTGGTACTTCAATTGCTAATATATCTAAAAGTAACATATTAATTTCATAAACTAATTTAGTTAAATATAACCAAGACTCTCTTTTATCTATATTTTCTTCATTTAATACATAATTTTCTGTATAAAAACGATTATAAGATGTTGTAAGTTCATATAAATAATCCGTTATATCATTTAATGATTTACTATTAAAAGCACTTTTTAATACTTTATCTAAATTATTAAGTTTTAATATTACATCTCGATCATAATTATTAGCAATCATTTTTAAAGATTTATATTCTATCTTATTTTCCTGAGCTTTATTTAGTAAAGATTTCATTCTTATAGTTGAATAAACAATAAATGGACCAGTTTTACCTTCTAAATCACAAAACTTAGTAATATCAAAATTATAGTCTGTTTCTCTATTCGGTAACATATCAGCATATTTTAAAGTAGCAATAGCAAGTTTACTAGCTATTTCTTCTCGATTATTAACAATACTAGGATTTAATCTTTTTAAGCATTCCGATTTTACTTCTTCAAGTAAGTCATTTAAGCGCATTACACCCCCATCACGAGTTTTAAAAGGTTTGCCGTCACTACCATTCATTGTGCCAAAACCAGCAAAAACTAATTTGGTATCTTGGGATGCAATATTAGATTTATATGCCGCTCTAAATACTTGGGTAAAATGTAAATTTTGTCTTTTATCTGCTACATACCATATTTCATCAGGATGATAAGTTTTCATTCGATCATAAATAGTAGCTAGCTCCGTAGTACTATACAATAGACCTCCATCACTTTTAAGTAACAACATCGGTGGAATTTCTAATTTATCATCGGCTTGTTTTACGTCAATAACTTTTGCCCCTTCACTTTCTTCCACAATATCTAAGGTATCTAAATAAGAAAGCATTTCACCTACCGAATCCTCAGCATTACTTTCACCATTGTATAAATCAAATTTAGTATTTAACTTATCATATATTTTCTTTATATCATTTTTTGATACTTCCATTATTTGCTTCCATAAAGCATAAATTCCCCGTTCTTTATTTTGCAATTTTTTAGTCATTTCTTGGGCCATTTTTAAATAGTCTTCATCCTCTTTGGCTTTACTTGATGCATAAGGATAAACTTCTTCTAAAAGGGAAGATGTAATATTAACAGTTTCATATTCTCCTTGATAATTAGGATCAAAAAATGCCCAATTTGGATACCTTAAAGATAATTCTAAAATAACTAAACCCAAAGGACGACCCCAATCACCTAAATGAGTATCAGAAATAGTCTTATAACCTAAATGTTCACAAAGTCTTTTTAAAGCCTCACCAATATTAGCACTTCTCAAATGTCCAACATGCAAACTTTTAGCTACATTAGCACCACCATAATCTAAAAATATTAATTTATTATTTTTAGAATAAATATAATTATCTTCATTAGTAAAATCAATTAAAGCCTTATCACTAATTGTCATATTGATAAAACCTGGACCAGCCATATTTACATCTTTAAAAAAATCATCTTCTTTTAGAATACTCACTATTTTTTTAGCAATTTCTTGGGGATTTTCATGATATAATTTAGCTAGATTCATAACTCCATTAAATTGATATTCACCTAAATCTGGTCGATTACTTTCTGTAATAACAACATTATCTAAATTATAATGACATTTATTTAAAGATTGTTGAATTTTTGCTTCAACTAGGGCATAAAAATTTTTCATTTTATCATCTCACTAACTTTATTTTACCAAAATATTATATAGTTGACAAATAAGAGCGTTATTTTTTGCTAAAATATTGTATAATATATTTGGTGAAGAAATATGAATAAAAAATTTAGTAAAATATTATCAGTATTTCTATTACTAATAGCAATAGGTATTTTTATTTTTTCTAGTATCAAAATTGTTAATTATTTAATTGATTCACCAAAAACAAAAAAATTAATTAAAAATATTACTGAAAATACAGAAATAATTGAATCGGAAAATGATGCTGTTATTACAGGTAGTGAAGACAAACCAAATACTCCATATTGGAATTTTATAAAAATAAATTTAATAGATGTTAATTTTGAAAATCTAAAAAATGTTAATAGTGATATAGTAGCATGGCTATATGTTGGTGGTACTAATGTAAATTATCCCGTTGTTCAAACAACTGATAATGATTTTTATTTAAATCATTCTTTTGACAAAAGTAAAAATGTTGCTGGTTGGGTATATATGGATTATCGTAATGATATCAATTACAATGATAAAAATACCATTATATATGGTCACAATATGAAAGATCAAACTATGTTTGGAACTTTAAAAAAATTATTAACTAAATCTTGGTATCAAAATGAAGATAATAGAATTATAAAAATGTCATCAGAAAATTATAATACTCTTTGGCAAATATATAGTGTTTATACATTAGACAATAATAATGATTATATTCAAACATATTTTTCTGATGACGTTGCTTATCAAAACTTTTTAGATTTAGTTCAAAAAAGAAGTATTGCTAATTTTAATACATTGGTTTCACCGACAGATAAAACTCTTACTTTATCTACTTGTCATGGTAGTACTAAAAAATTAGTAGTTCATGCTAAATTAATAAAAATAGAAACTAAATAAAGCTACTTTAATTAGATATAATGTATGGATTGTTAATTTCACCTATTCCCGTAAGTTCTACATCATTTACTAGGTAAAAAACAGGACGCACTCCACGCGGTAAACCATACCCAGGAACACTACGATTTCCATAATTATTGGCATATGCTTCTCCTGTATAATAAATTGACCAAGCAAAAACACGTGTATCAGCATAATCACCTACTCCAATTCGTGTAAGTAAATATTCAAAGTTTGATGATTTATTATAGCCATCTTTCTGATAAAAAAGCCAACTATTTTTTATATTACTATAATTTTCTGCATTACCTCTTGTTTCTTCATCAGTACCATTATAATAACTATAATAATAATCATGAAAATACATTAAACCTATCTTTGCATTTACAGATTTAACCCATTTATTATCTTCAAGAGATGATAATGTTGAATTATTTCTTAAAACATTATGAATTGTTTTATTTTTTCCACTTTCTATTGCATAGATTTTATCACCATTATATTCTTTTGGAGTTTCTAAATCTCTAGTATCACCATACATCCAAGCATGATTTGCTATTTTATTATACCAAATTTCTTTACTATTCATATAATCATATTCATCACTATCTATAAATATATTAGTATTACCTTTATTTTCTACTGTTCCATCACCTTTAATAGTACCATCACTTAAACCATTTAATCTTTTAAATAATAAACTTGTATTCCATTCCGGGCATTTACCATTAGGACAAGATTTTAAATCATTAATTGTGTCTTGATAAAATGTATCATTCCAAGCAAATCCTGTTGTTTCTCCTTCTTTTATAAATGTCTCTTTGATGAGTTTCATTTCTCCATCATCTGTTATTCCTATTATTCTGTACATATATTTATCTATTAATTCTTCATTTGCTCCACAATTCTCCGTTGTTCCAAAACATATCCAATTTGCTACATTATCTGTTCCTTGATATCTATACAT
>CANQVV010000044.1 GCA_947627385.1 uncultured Bacilli bacterium | reverse complement strand
CTTATGAATCTTACATTGATTTACTTTGTGAGATTCCTGGTATTGATAGAAACTCGGCAATTGGTATTTTATCAGAAGTTAGTAACGATATGTCTCAATTTAAGTCTCATTATCGTCTTACTTCTTGGGCTGGTCTTGCTCCTGGCTGTAATGAATCGGCTGGTAAGAAGAAATCTGTTAAAATTTCTCGCGCTGGTGTGTATCTTAAACCTTATCTTGTTGAAATTGCTCACAATGCGGTCAAAGATAAATCTAATTCTTACTATGCCAAAAAGTTTGATAAAATTTCTAAACGTCGTGGTAAGAAACGAGCTTACATTGCAATTGCTAGAAAAATTTTAGTGGCTATCTATCATATGTTTCTTACTGGTGAAGTTTGGAATCCTGTTGATTTAGCTTCAGTTGAAACACCTGTTGAAGATAGAATCAAATACACTAAAAACAATTTCAATCAATCACTTAAACAATTATTATCTCTTGGTCTTACATCAAATGAATTAATTGATTTAATTAATCAGAATGCCAACAATTCATCTGTTTAATTTTTGACTTTCTTTGGGGTAAGGGGAAGTCTGCCCTTTTTTAACTATTTTTAAAATAAATTTTGTTTTTTCTTTTCAGACTATCCACCTACTTACTAATATCTAACTAAATTAATAACAAATATTAAATATAACCAAACACTATATTTTACTCTATAATGTTCTACTTCAAAAATTGATGCTAATAAATCAGCGAAACATACAATTTTACCTTCTTTACTAGTTGGTTTATATTCTTTGGCTTTAACTTTTTCATCTCTATTTATAAATGGTAATAATTGTTTAGTTAATGCATAATGATACATATGAGTAGAAATAATACTGGCTTCAAAATCATTAATATCAAAGTATTTTCTAGCATTTTCTACACACTTTTTAGGATGATTTAAATAATTATTTTCTTCTTGATCAGAACTACCTAAAAAGAAATCATGCAATAAACCAGATTTTACAGCTTCATCACAATTAGCGTGACAAATTTTAGCCATCAAAAAACTTAGATATGCTACCCGATTACAATGATCATAACGAGTTGAGCCATGATGCTTATAATTTTTAAGTAACATAAATTGTTCATTATTTAAAATATCATTTGCTATACTTTTATATTCATTTTTTAATTTCATTTTAATTCCTCTTACCAAAATATTATTTCTCGGCTTTTTAATTATAACACAATATTAAAAAAATTAATAGTTTTATTAAAAATTGCTTATATATAAGACAAAATATGTCAAAAAATGTTATAAGTGAAAATAATCTAAATCTAGCTGTTTTTCTCAAATTTTTTCAAAAACATCTTTAACACATGATATAATAATGCCAGAAGTGATTAAAAATGAAGATAGAAAATATTAAAGAATATGTAGAAAATGGTATTATCGATGGTTCACTAATTCCTGTGGAAGCAATAAAAGTTGCCCCTATTAAAGCAAGAAGAGGAATATTAGGTGAAAAAGTTATTTCTTGGAGCGTTGATCAAGATGGTAATCCACTTAAAGAAAAAGAAGCACTAGTAACACCAGATGAAAACGGAGAACTGGGATGGGTAGCCACTAAAATAGATAAATTAGGCAATCCAATCGTCGATCAAAATGGTCATGCTAATGAATGGATAATATCAAACGATACTTTTTTAAAAAGTTATGAACAAGATAGTGAAAATCCCGAATTATTTAAAAAAATTGCTACTCCCCAAAAATTTGTTCAAGTAAAGGAAACTATAACTTTCAATGATAGATATAATGGAATGTATACATTAGCAATTGGAGGATATTTAAATATAACAAATTTAGATAAAATTTATGCTGTATCTGAAAGAGATTTTACTGATACTTATAGAATTATATCTGATAACAATCTTGTTAGATAATAAAAATACTAACATTTCTGCTAGCAATTTTTATCTCGAAATATATATTTTTCGAGTTTTTTATTTTTATGGTGCCCTAAAGGAAGGAGTGCAACAACTTCTTATTCAATATTATATTTTACAGTTTCTGTTAGTACCTTTATTAAAGCTCTCTTCTTTTCTTCAGAAATAGGACTTGCTGCTGCTTTATCATGCCCTTTACCTCCCATAGCTTCTGCAACTAATCTAACATTTACCTTATCTTTAATATTTCGATAAGAAATAGTTCCATAATCTAATGCTATAAGCATTACAAAGTCTATATCATAATTATTTTGTCTAAAATATTCAGTCAAATCGTTTCTATATTCATAATCAATAAAAACAATGCCAGCTTTTAATCCCAAAATTTCTTTATAATAAACTTTATTAGCATAATTAGAAAGTTTTTCTTCAACTTGCTGTATTTTATTACTAATTAACATGTTTTCTAAATCGTTAAATGAAAATCTTTTTCCATCAACAGTATTTAATTTGTCATACATTAATTTTATGTATCCATTACACCCAACAGAATCAAATAATAAAGTTAATTCATGAGGCATTTCATCATTATATTTTGTTTTCCATTCCCAAGTATCATATTTCCTTGTTAATTCAGAAAAATCTTCAATCTTTTTATTATCTTTATCTATAAATTCATTATTTACAAGCCATTCATAAAATAAACTAGTACCACTACAAAGTCCTTTTTCATATGATATTCTTATTGTAGCAAAATCATACTTATTATAATTACCTTCTATTGCCGATTTATGATGATCAAATATTAGAAACTTATCTTTTAATCGATTGTCATTGGCTACTTGGGATAAAGTTGGTTCTTCTAGCTACAAGTCTGTTACAAAAATCATATCATAATTATAAATTCTTCCATCATCATAATATTTTTTAATTTCATTTTGAAGATTGAATGTCTCACATAATACATATTCAACCTCATCAAAGGCTAATTTAGCTAAAATAGCATTTCCCATTCCATCTATGTCACTTTTATGAGTAAATAATAAAATTTTCACTATAACATCTCCTATATTAGGCTTATTATCTTTGACAATATGCAAGTGTGTTTTCTAAATTGACAAACATTCATTTAGTTTCAATTAAGTATTTATCAATATTTTCTAATTCCTTTATTCCATTATTATTTTTTAAGATTTCCATTTGATTTCTAGCAGAATCATTAAGTCTTATTAATCTTTCTTTTTGTGATAATCCTAGCTTAATAAATTCGGCATTAGAGTTTTCTAAATTGTTTAATATGACTAAATGTACTAAATCAGTGCAATCTCTAATATTTCCTTCTTTAGCCAATTCTGGATTAACTTTTCTCCATTCTTTTGCTGTCATTCCAAATAAAGCAACATTTAATACATCAGCCTCTTCTGCATATACATATTGTATTTGTTTTTCAGTTAATAATGGTACAATATAATTTTTTATAGCATCTGTATGTACTAAATAATTTGTTTTAGCTAAAACTCTATTTGCATGCCATTCAATTTTTTCTTGATATGCTTCATTCTTTTTTAATCTTTCAAATTCTTTAATCAAATATAATTTAAAAGCAGGGCTTAACCAACTTGCAAATTCAAATGCTATATCAGGATGAGCATATGTTCCTATGCTGTATTTTCCACCTTTAGAATATATTCCTATCGCATTTGTCCTATCAATCCATCTTTTGGGGCTTAAAGTAAATGATGAATATCCAACTTCATTATTTTTAATTTCACGGAATTCCGTGAAATTAAAATTTTCATTATTTAATTGTTCCCATAATCCTATATAATCAAATGTTCCTTTATTGCTCATCCAATGTATTATAACATTAGCAGGATTTTCAGGATTAGAATACTTTGCTAAATCAGTTAACGATATATAGTCGGTGTTACCAATTCTTAAAATACCTATTTTATTGTTATTAACATTTATTTCTGTTTTAATTAATTCTTTTTTCATATTGCCCCTTAATTACTAAAATCATTTTATCATAAATTATTGAATATTAAAACTCGAGCTTAGCAAATAATTTACAAAGTCCGAGTTTATTATCAATCTGGTGCCGATTGGCAGAATTGAACTGCCCTCTGATGCTTACCATGCATCTGTACTACCACTGTACTAAATCGGCACATAATTATATTACCTTATTAATAATTATAAAGCAAGAAAAAAGAACTATTATTAGTCCTTAAATATCTTAATCATGAGAAAAATAGAATTTACATGTAACTTTTTGATTACTATTTAAAGTAATATTAGGACTGGTAAAATTATAATAACAATTTCCAGAAGTACCATTTACACATTCAACAGTAGTGGCAGTTGTAGCAGTTGTTGGGGTATAACATTTAGTTTGAGTTGGTTGAAATGTATATCCTGATGTTGGTATTGCATTAGTCTTAGCATAATAGCCACTTCCTTTGGCATTTTCTAAATATACAATAATATTTACATCTGATCCACCAGCATAATCATAATCTCCTACTAAACTTCCAAATGCTTTTAAAGAATTTGAACTAGAACTATAATAAGCATATGCAGATGGTATTCCACTAATTAACATCATAAAGATTGTTATACTAAAAATTGTTAAATATAAACGCTTTCTTTGACCCTTTCTTTTTTTACTAGTCATACAACTACCTCTTTCTCTCAATAGAATTAAGTTGCAAATTATGTCGACTTTTCTTCTATCTAAGCAAATTATATTATATACGTTTCAAAATGTAAATGGCCGTGACAACAAATATCAATCATATGACACTTTTTTGACAAATATTATTAAATAGGAGGGAAACTTATGTACAATTTACCTAATATTCCTCCATCAACATTTACTTTAAGTGCCGTAATAGTTGGTTTTTTACTAACCGATAATGCTACTCCTAATGAGCAAAATGCCTTAGGAAACTGGTTAATGTTAGTATCACAATATTTATGTACTAATGCTGCTTATGGTCAGCTACTTCAAAGTAACAGTCAAACACCGGGTTCATTTTCTGAAAACAATGGCAATAATCAAAATAATCCTACTAACGAAGAAACAATTCAAATGTTAACTAAAATGGTAAATGCCTTAAATCAAGAAATTTCGGAAATAAAAAAACAATTATAACCACTATTCCACTATTAAAATTATTAAAAAAATGGTATAGTATATATACAACAATGTTAAGTCAGGAGGAATTTTATGTTAGAAATTAAAAATATTAAAAAAGAATATAATACTGATGGCTTTAAACAAAAAGCCCTAGATAATGTTAGTGTTAATTTTAGAAAATGTGAATTTGCTAGTATTTTGGGACCATCAGGTAGCGGTAAAACAACATTTTTAAATATTATTGGTGGTCTTGATCATTACGATAGCGGTGATTTAATTATCAATGAAATTAGCACCAAAGAATTTAGGGATGCTGATTGGGATAGTTATCGAAATCATCGAATTGGTTTTGTTTTTCAAAATTATAATTTAATAACACATCAAACAGTTTTATCTAACGTCAAACTAGCTTTAACTTTATCAGGTATTTCTAAAAGTGAAGCAATAGAAAGAGCCAAAAAAGCTTTAATTGAAGTTGGCCTTGAAAAACATATGAATAAAAGACCTAACCAATTATCTGGTGGACAAATGCAAAGAGTTGCAATTGCCAGAGCCTTAGTCAATAATCCCGAAATTATTTTAGCAGATGAACCTACCGGTGCTTTGGATAGTGAAACAAGTATTCAAATTATGAAAGTTTTAAAAAAAATAGCTAAAAATAAATTAGTTATTATGGTAACCCATAATCCAGAATTAGCCAAAGAATATTCTACTCGAATTATTAATTTAAAAGATGGAAAAATTATTTCTGATTCTAACCCCTATGATGGTAAAGACAATACCCAAGAAAATTTAGAATTGAGAAATAAAAAGCAAAATAAAACTAAAATGAAATTTTTAACTGCTTTAAGTTTATCATTTAATAATTTAATGACTAAAAAAGCTAGAACTATTCTAGTAGCCTTAGCAGGTTCTATTGGTATAATTGGGATTGCTTTAATTATGTCAGTATCAAATGGATTTCAAAACTATGTTGATTCAATTCAAGAAGAAACAATGACTTCCTATCCTCTTTCTATTTATCAAGAAACTGGTGATATTACAAGTATGCTTTTATCTATGCAATCAGATTCTGATCATTTACAAGATACAGATAAAGTAATAGAACAACAATTTTTAGCCTCTATGCTTACTAGTGTTAGTACTAATGATTTAAAAAGTTTCAAACAATATTTAGAAAAAAATTATAATAAAGTGCAAAAAGATTTATCTAATGTCAAATATTCTTATAGTATAAGTCCAAATATTTATACAATTGATGCAACTAAAAATATTGTTAAATTAAATCCTAGTAGTTTATTTACTTCTCTTATGGGTTCTAGTACATTAATGGCCTCTTCTCCATTTTCATCAGTTTATTCCGAAATGGTCGATGACATATCTGAAATAAAAGATCAATATAAAGTTTTAGCAGGAAATTATCCTAAAAATTATGATGAGGCCATAATAGTTTTATCAAATGAAAATGAAATATCTGATTTACTCGTTTATTCACTTGGTCTTAGAGATAATTCAGAACTTACTAAAATGGTTACAGATTTAATGAATGGCGAAGCAGGTAATATTAAAAATGAACCACTTACCTTTACCTATCAAGATTTAATGAATATTGATTTAAGAGTGGTAATGCCAAGTGATATTTATCAATATAACTCTAAATATGATATTTATGAAGATATGAGTGAAATTAAAAGTGTTATGCAAGAAATCTATGATAAAGCTTTAAAACTAAAAATTGTTGGTGTAGTAGCTCCTAAAAGTAATGGTATGAGTTCAATGGCATTAAGCCCAGGCATTAATTATACTTCTGATTTAACTAAATATTTATTAAATTATGCCCAAGAACAAACAATTGTAAAAAAACAATTAAAGAATGAAGAAATAGATGTTTTTTCAGGTAAAAAATTTGATGATAAGAATAATAAGTTTGATTTTGATTTTAGTGATTTAATTGAAATAGATCAAAATAAATTGCAAAGTGCTTTTAATATAAATATAGATAAAGATACAATGCAAAAGCAAACTACTGATTATATGACTGAAATAACTAACTCTATTACAACTGATACAACTCCGGCTACTAATTTGTTTAAAGAAAATCTTAATGAATTTGTAAATGGAATTTTTACTACCATTAATGGTGAATTTACTATTAGTGATGTTGATAATATAGTTAATAACTACTTAAATAGTGATGTAATTAATACTAAACTTTTAGCTATGGAAAATAGTTATGTTATTCCCAAAGATACTTTTAAAACAACATATTCTGGTTTAATTAAAGGATTATTACAAGCTTATATCAATGGTTATATCGAAGCAATGAAACTTCTTGATCCAAATTATGTTGTAGATTCTACAAATCCAAAAGTTGTTATAGTTGACAACATTAAAGAAACCGTTATTAATAGTTATTTAAATAGTGCTGCTATCATTGCTACTAGCAATCAAATGGGAAGTATTATGACTGAGACTTTAATGAAAAAAAATATATTAACCAAAGTTGGTGAACTTACAACAACTTATACTAATGCCTTAGCAAATTCATTTAATGTTGATCAAGCTAAAATAGCCTCAGCTTTTAAATTAAAATACACAGAAGAAGAACTTACTAGAATAATTTCTGCAATGATGACTTCTAGTGAAGCAAGTGCTAGTTCTAATTTAATTACTCTTGGTTATCAAAATATTGATGAACCAACAAGAATATCTTTCTATTTTAACGATTTTGATGGTAAAGAAGATTTTATAAAATTTTTAAATAATTATAATGATAAAGTTTCAGAAGAAAAAAAGATTAATTATAGTGATACTACGGGTATTTTAATGGACTCTGTTAAAACTATTGTCAATGCCGTAAGTTATGTCCTAATTGCTTTTGTTTCTATTTCACTTGTAGTATCAAGTATCATGATTGGTGTTATTACTTATATTTCTGTTTATGAAAGAACCAAAGAAATTGGTATTTTAAGAGCTATTGGTGCTTCTAAAAGAAATGTTTCTTCTATCTTTAATGCCGAAACATTTATAATTGGTTTACTTTCAGGTTTACTTGGAATTGGTATATCATATTCTTTGATTCCGATTATAAATGCTGTCTTACATCATTTTACTGGTGACATTCCTTTATCAGCTACCTTAGAAATTAATAAAGCTTTAATATTAGTTGTTCTAAGTATTATTTTAACTTTAATAGGTGGTTTAATTCCTGCCCGCGCTGCTTCTAAAAAAGACCCTGTTGAAGCTCTTAGAAGTGAATAAAATATTATATTTAATTGCCCATATCATGGGCTTTTTTATTTTTTAAGAGGTAAATAAGGGGTAAAATAATTTAAATATATTAAAAACTCCCAGAAATATGGGAGTTTTAGTTCAAAATGGTGCCCAAGGCCGGACTTGAACCGGCACGAGGTTTAAATCTCGCAGGATTTTAAGTCCTGTGCGTCTACCTATTCCGCCACTTGGGCAATTCATCTTAATTCGTTAAGACAATTATGATTATAACTAATTTTTTAGATAATTTCAATACTTTTTTCGTAATTTTTTTTCTTAATTAAGTTGACATTGTATTTTCACATATGTTATAATCAATTTGTCCTTTTGAAATGGAGGAATACCCAAGTCTGGTTGAAGGGACCGGTCTTGAAAACCGGAAGGTCGTGTAAGCGGCGCAGGGGTTCGAATCCCTTTTCCTCCGCCATTTTAAAATATTATCGCGGGATGGTAGCAGTCTGGTAGCTCGTCGGGCTCATAACCCGAAGGTCGAAGGTTCAAATCCTTCTCCCGCAACCAAATGGTTCGTTAGTCTAGTGGCCTATGACGCCTGCCTGTCACGCAGGAGATCACGGGTTCAAATCCCGTACGAACCGCCATTAATGGCCGTATAGCTCAGTTGGCAGAGCAGAGGACTGAAAATCCTTGTGTCGGTGGTTCAATTCCACCTGTGGCCACCATTTAGATTATTAAAAAAATCTCATAATAATGAGATTTTTTTGTTTATATAAATTAAATTTTTAAATTTTATCTTCTATCCTCAGAATAGTAATCATCTTCATCAAGTTCAACATCATTGGAATCTTCAAAATTATACACATCATAATTGCCTTTTCTTACTTCTTCTTTTTCATATTCATCAAAGTTATTCCATTCCATTTCTTGCTCTATTTTTTGATCCAATTTGTTTTTCTTTTCATTATCTTCAGTCATTCCAAGTAATATACTAAATAAACCCATCATATACCTCCTTCATTATTATAACACATTACTTTATTATCCATTAATTACATCTATTGTACTTATTAAGTCTATAATATTATCCAAAGTATAAAAACTACCTTCAAACATAAACATATATCTTTTTTTATTTTTTAATATATTAACTTCTCTAATTATATTACCATTAATATTTCTCTCTCGTATATAACCATTTAAATCACCATTAATACCAGTTAACTTTTGTGGTACCATTATCTCTGCAATTAAATAAGTTGCATAAGAACCTTTTATATCTCTAATACTTGTAAAGATATTTTTTTGATAATTATCACTGGCTAAAAAATTAAATAATTCTAAATCATTAGTAATATGATTTTTCTTTAAATAATTGATTCGATCTTGATATTTAACATTTTTAACATTAGTACCTTCTAAATTACTTTCAACTAAATAATAAAAATCAAGATATGGTTCATTAATAGCAATAGTAATACGAGCCTTCTTTTCTTTATTTGTATAAACAACACTAGTATCATTCTCTTCTTTGATAAAATCTATAAAATCATTTTTCATTTTAATTTCTTTAAATTTTAAATAATCTTTTTCATCTAAATCTTTAGTATTTATAGTTATATAATCTTTTATTTTATAAGCATCTTTAATTTCTACAATACTATGATTCAATGTTTTAACACTATAATTAGTAACTAAAAATAATTTATAGCCTATATAAAATCCTGCTAAAATTACCACTAGTACTAAAATAATTCCTATTAATAAACCCTTTTTATTCTCTTTCATCTAAGGATACTCCTTAACTTGATTGTACTATTATTCTTATCAATCTACAATTAATATTATAACTACTTAACATTATTTAACTAATTAGATATAATTATGATAAGGAGACTAAAAAATGATAAAACAAAAAGAAAGAGGTTCATTAATTGTTATATCTGCCCCAAGTGGAGCTGGTAAAGGTAGTATTATTAGTAAATTACTTGCTAATGATAGTAAAAATAGATGGTTATCCATCTCTACGACATCAAGGCCAATACGAAGTAATGATATTCCCGGTGTAACTTATAACTTTGTTAGTGAAGATGAATTTAAAAAGAAAATCAAAGAAGATTATTTTTTAGAATATACTAATTATTCGGGTAATTATTATGGGACACCAAAAACAAATATTAGTGATAAATTAAATAATGGTATTGATGTTATTTTAGAAATTGAAATTGAAGGCGCTAATAATGTTAAAAAAATTTTTCCCGAAGCTATATGTATATTTATTATGCCACCCTCTTTAAAAGAACTTATCAGACGCCTTAAAAAAAGAGGAACTGATACTAATGAAAAAATTATTGAAAGATTTAAAAAGGCTTATCAAGAAATCAATGAAGTAACTAAATATAATTATGTCGTTGTCAATGATGACTTAGATATAGCCACTGCCAAAGTGGAAGCAATTATAAAAGCAGAAAAATGTCGGGTTGATCGTATTGAAGAAGTATTTTTAGATACCAAAGAAGAAGAAATACATGAACTTTTAATGGACGAAGAATTTATTAATGAAAATATAAATTTATAATTTTAAACTTTTTAATTTAAGATAATTACACAGAACAAAAGCAAATTCAATAAACTAACATTTATTTTCATTGCTTTGATAAGCCTCACGGCTTATCTTTTCTGTTTC
>CANQVV010000043.1 GCA_947627385.1 uncultured Bacilli bacterium | reverse complement strand
TTCATTCTGTCATAAAATGATTGCATACGTTTTTCACCAAGTATTTCTGGATTAAAACCTAATTTTTTAAATGCTTGCTTTTTAGTATTTCCAATGGTTATTAAATTAATATAATCTTTTCTAAATTCATTTGTATATGTTATTCCTTTTTCACTTACATTTTTTACGTATTTATTTGTTTTCAATATTTCGATTTCTTCTTTTGTAAATAATTTTTTAGACATAGATATCACTTCTCTTTGATTTTATTCTACCATATAAAAAGCATAACCTTTAATAGTTATACTTCTTACATACCCTCTTTTTTTATTTTTGTCTAAATTTTGGGGTACAGTTCATAGTTTATTAATTTTTTTAATATTATAATAAAAAACTTCCTTTAAATAGAAGTTAAAAACAAATTGGTGGAGTAGACGGGAGTTGAACCCGTGTCCAATATAATCTATAAAACAATATCTACAAGTTTAGTTGGAATTTATTTTATTATATAGACAACTCCAACCCATTTTCTATATAACTAGATTAATTAATTATTTATTATTTTACATTAATCAAATAAAATAATATATCTTATATATGATGAACCCTATATAACTCTATAAGAAAAGTTAATATAGGATAACTCCTACGCTATCCTAAGCGTATTGAGGAGTCGCAAAACTATAATTAGTTTCGTTATTTATTTTTTTGTGCATTTTAGGTATGCCTACCACTTGCAATCATTTCTAGTTTTTATATGTCGAAACCAAACTACCCCAAGTACGGAGTAATTATACCATACTTTTGTTCTTTTGTAAAATTTCATTGATTAAATAGTTGTATTTTACAAAAAATGTTATATAATATAAATAGAAAGTGTTACCTAGTTAGGTAGCGCCTGATTTTTTCATTCGCTACACCGTAAAGGTTAGCGTTTTGTTTTTTATACTAGCTTTAATATAATTAAAGCTAGTATAATTATCACGATAATAAGCATAGTATCTTTTCTCATGACTCTCACACTCCTTTTTTGCCAAAACCCCCTGTCATAGACAAGTTGTAAGCTACTTAGTTGTGTAAAAGCGGCGCTACTAACTGGTAACAAGTTTTTTATTATAAATAACATTTTTAAATTTACAATACTTTCGACAAATGTTGTCAAAATATAATAACATTAAATAAAAAATTGTTGGGAAATATCTCAACAATTTTTTATTATTATTTATCTCGAAGTTCAGCATGATATTTTTCAATAATTTTACTAATAATTTTATTGAATTTTTCCATTACTTCTTCTTCGGTTAAAGTTCTGGTATTATCTTCAAAAGTTAAATTATATGCAATCGATTTTTTATTTTTATCTATTTTATCGCCAGTATAAATATCAAATACTTTAATTTCCGTTAAAAGTTTACCAGCTGCTCTTTTAATATCTTTTTGAATTTCAATACTTGGTGTATCTTTATCTACTATAAATGCCACATCTTTTTCAACAACAGGATACTTATTAATTTCTTGATATTTAACATCATTAGTTTTATGATTTATCAGTTTAGTTAAAGATATTTCACAGACATAAATATCTTCTTTGGTAATACTTGGATGAAGTTTACCAAAATAACCTATATGTTCATTATCAACAATTATTTCACTATTAATCTTTGGATGAATTTCTTTTGGTAAATTAGAAGATAATTCTAGACTATAACGGTTAGAAAGACCTAAAAAATCCAAAATATTTTCCACAATACCTTTAATAAAATAGAAATCCATTTTATAAACATTATTATTCCATGTATTCATTAGATAATTGCCAGATAAAGTGAAAGCAAGTTTTGTATCTTCCATATATTCATCATTTTCTTCCCAATACACATTAGCAATTTCATATAATAACACTTCATTATATTTTTTATTTAAATTATATTTAGTAATATCTACTAAGGAAGATAATAAACTTTGACGTACATAAGATCTTTCTTTTAACATTGGTCTATTAAGTTTAATAGTGGTACCAAAATTATAATTATATTTATCTTTTTCATCTTCACCAATTAAAGTATAAGTTCGAAGTTCATTAAAGCCCAAACTACGCATTCTTTTTGAAATAATCTTTCGAAAATTAATATTGTCTCGATATTCACCTTTTTTAGTAGTTATTTTAGGTAAAGTTGGTTTAATATTATCATAACCATATAATCTACCTATTTCTTCAATTATATCTTCTTTTTGTAAATAAATATCTTGTCTTCTATTAGGTATTGTTACTTTAAATGTATCATTTTTATATTCATAGGCAAAACCTAAACTAGTTAATATATTTTTTATATCTTGATTAGTAAGTTCCATCCCAAGAATAGCATTAGTATCTTGTAATGTAACATCAACAACTTTTGGCTTTTTGTCTACTTTATCATAAGTAACAATGCCTTTAACTATTTTAGCATCAGCATATTTTTCTAATAAATGGCAAGCTCTTTTTAAAGCTTTTAAACAATATTCATAACTAAGTGGTTTTTCTAGTCTTAGACTAGCTTCACTACGAAGATTTAATCTTAGTGAAGTATAACGAATGTTATAAGGATTAAAGATGGCTGCTTCGATTAAAATATTTTTGGTATTATCGGTTATTCCACTATTTAAGCCACCCATAACACCTGCTACACATAATGGCGTTTTACCATCACTAATGATAATGTCATCTTTGGTTAAATCTCGTTCTTCTTTATCAAGAGTAATAATTTTTTCACCATCTTGGGCCATTCTAACAACAATTGCATCACCAACTACATCTTTATCAAAAAAGTGAAGTGGTTGACCATATTCAAGCATAACATAATTGGAAATATCAACAACATTATTAATACTTCTAACTCCTGCTACTTCCAATCTTTGTTTAATAAAATCCGGACTTTCTTTAATAGTAACATCTTTGGCAATCATTAAATTATACATTGAAACATTATTTGTTGTTACATCTAATTTAACTAAATCATTAACATCTTCATTAATTTCTTTAAATGATATATCCGGTTCTTTTACTTCTTTTCCTAATACTGCTGCTACTTCATAAGCAAATGGTAAGTGATTATTACAATCAGTTCTATTAGGGTTTAAATCGAGTTCATAAGTTGTATCATTAAGACCAAGATAATCAAGAGGATTTTCACCTACAATGGCATCACTTCCAAGTTCAGTGATTCCTTTATTATATGTTTCTTCTATTTTTTCTTCTAAACCAAGTTCAAATAAAGCACAAATCATACCATTAGATTCAACTCCTCTAATAGTGCTTTTCTTGATTTCAAAATCTCCTGGTAAAATAGCTCCTGGTAAAGCAACGATTACTTTTAAATCTTTACGAACATTAGAAGCCCCACAAACAATTTGTAAGGTGGCATTACCTACATCAACTTGGCAAACGTGTAAATGATCACTATCTGGATGCATACTGCACTCTAAAATATGACCAATTACTAAGTTAGGAATGTTAGTAGTTGTTACTTTTTCCACATTAATACCTGATTTTGTAATTTTATTGGCTAATTCTATTTTATCTTCATTAGTAATATCAACAAAATCATTAATCCATTTTAAACTAATTGCCATTTTAATACTCCCTTCTATTAAATTGTTTCAAAGTTTTTAAATCATGATTGACATAAAATACTCTTATATCATTAATTCCATATTTAAGCATTGCTAAACGTTCAATACCAAAACCAAAAGCAAAGCCATTCCAATTATTAGGATCATAACCACAATTTTTTAAAACAATTGGATTTACCATCCCAGCACCACCAACTGTTATCCAACCAGTACCTTTACAAATATTACAACCTTTACCATTACAATTAAAACAACTAATATCCATTTCAACACTTGGTTCTGTAAATGGATAGTAACTTGGTCTAAAACGAGTTTCTCTGCCACTACCAAATAATTTTTTAGCAACTTCTTCAAAAGTTCCCTTTAAATCACCTAAAGTGATATTTTTATCGACAAGTAATCCTTCCATTTGGGTAAATTGATGAGAATGAGTAGCATCATCTTCATCTCTTCTATAAGTTTTACCAGGACAAATAATTCTAATTGGCCTTTCACCTTTATTGGCTAACATTTCTCTTACTTGAACTGGACTTGTTTGACTTCTGAGTAAATACTCTTCTCCTTTAATATAGAATGTATCTTGCGCATCTCTTGCTGGATGACCTTTTGGTAAATTTAAAAGTTCAAAATTATATAAATCTTTTTCAACTTCTGGTCCTTCAACAACGTCATAGCCCATACTCATAAGTAAATTTTCCAAAGTTTCAATAATTCTCTCAATAGGATGAGCAGCGCCAACAGGAATATAAGTAGCTGGTAATGTCACATCAATTGCTTCATTATTTAATTTTTCATTAATTTCTTTATTTTCTAACTCTTCCTTTATTTTCGAATATAATTCATTAAAAGTATTACGCAAATTATTAACAGCCATCCCAAATTCTTTTTTCTCTTCATTTGGTACTTCTCTAATCATACTATTTAAGGTAGATATTTTACCGTTTTTACCCATATATTCTACTTTAATATTTTCTAAGGTTTGTTCTTTATCTATATTAGTAAATACACTCTTTAATTCTTCATTAATTTCTTCAATTTTATCTTTATACAATTTAATCACCTTTCTTTTTAAAACTCATCTATTATAATTGGATTACTTTCAATTTCATCTATTATATCATCTATATTTTTATTTTGTTCTTTATCAATATATTCTTCAATTTCAAATTTATCTTTATTTAAAAATAGAGGATAACTATCAAAAATAATATTACAATTTTTAAATCCTAAACTTATCATATAATTTATAAGTTCACTTACATCTTCATAATTTCTTTGTAATATAAAAGGATTTCCTATTATAATATTTCTTATCATACTTTCACTACAATTAATATTTGTTAATAAAGAAAGTATTTGTTTAAAATCATCTAAATTGTCTTCATCAATAAATTCTTTTATATTATTTATGTCAATATCTCTTATTCCAAGTTCTATTAATTTATCTAACATCTTTTATCTCCTCCTCAATACTTTTATATGGATACTTTAAAAGTAACTCTTGATTAGTAACTCCAAATTGTTTTTTTTGCTTTTCTTCACTATAAAATAATATTCGATAACTCTTAATAGCAATATTATTACTTTTAAAATATTCATATCTTGCAAAGGTTAATTCAACACTTTGCATTAATTGTCTTGTATCATCAGTTATAACAAAATCTAAACCTATTTCTCGATAAAAATCTATTTTTCTTTTTATATTTTCAATGCTTAAACTAAATAATGTTGGTAAAATTATCGTCATTTTCTTTACTTGTTCTTCACTATATCCCAAAAGCATTAAATCATCTATTTTTTGTTTTATATTATTTATATTTTGACCAAATATTGATGGTATGGCAATAGTTATTTTTTTAACTTCTTCCCTGCTATATCCCAAAGAAATCATATCATCAATTTTTTGCTTTATATTATTGATACTAAAACTAAATAATGCCGCTAATGAAATAGTCATCTTTTTAACTTGTTCTTCGGTATATCCTAAGGAAATCATATCATTTATTTTATTTTTTATAGAAACAATATTATAACCAAATAGTTGAGGTAATGTAATCGTCATTTTTTTAATTTGATCTTTCGAATACCCCATCTCAATTAAATCATTAATTTTTTGATTTATATTTTCTATACTAATATCATATAATGGAACAAATCTTTTTACCATTTTAATAATTTGAGATTTGCTATATCCAACTTCTAAAAGATAATTACTATTGCTAATGATTTTTTTTAGTAGTGTACTCTCTTTATAACGAATAAAAGCATAGTTATTAACTATATTATCTATATCAAATTTTTTAAAACCAAATTCTATTAAGTATTGATATATTTCTTCCATAACAACCTCATTTCTTTTTAACATTTGCTTTAAAATCATAAGGATACATCATAAGTAATTCTTCATTAGTAATGCCAAATTGTTTAATGTATTTTTTTGTTGACGAAAAAGAATTAAAAAATTATTTTTATTAACTATAATTCCCTGAGATTTTAAAAATTCATATCTAGCATAAGAAAGTTCCACACTTTGCATTAATCTTTGAGTAAAATTGGTGGCAATAAAGTCTAAATCAACTTGATGATAAAATTTTAATTTTCTTTTTATATTATCAATTGAAAAACTAAATAATGATGGTAATAATGCAGTCATATTAATGACTTCTTCCTGTGTAAAACCCAAATTAGTTAAATCAACTATTTTTTGTTTAATATTACTAATACTTAAACCAAAAAATATAGGAAGATATGCAATTATATTTTTTATTTGAATAGGACTATAACCTAAATCTAACATATCTTGATATCTTTGCAATATATTATCTTGACTATAACTAATTATAACTGGGTACTTTTTTATTATATTTTTTACTTTTCCTATTGGAATGCCAAATGACATTAAAACATTAATTTTGCTTTCAATATTTTCTTTAGAACAACTGAATATTTGTGGAAATTTTATAATCATACTAACTAGTTCTTCTTCTGATAAAGATAATAATTCTTTTAAATAAACAAATTTTTTCTTTAATCCAGTAACAGTATAACAATATAGATTTGGTATTTTTTTTACCATTTTGATAATGTCCTTATATGAAAAGTTAAGACTTAAAAAATAATTGTTACAATCTTGAGCATTTTTTAAAATAGTTTCCGAACTATGGGTATTTAAAGGATATTTATTAACTATAATATCAATATCTTCTACATTGAAACCAAAGTTTTTTAAATATTCATAAACTATATCCATTTTTTATCTCCCTTATTTAGTAATTTCTACTTCACTTGAACTTCTTGGATAAGGATACATTTTTAATAGATCATCATTTTGTGAACCATATTGTTGTTTAAATGATTTTTGACTTCTAAAAAGCACAGTATAATTACTTTTGTCAATTTTTACATTACGTGAATTTAAAAATTCATAACGAGCATAAGTAAGATCAACACTTTGCATTAATTGTTTAGTATCTTCCAAAATGATAAATTCTAATTTTTTTTCTTTATAAAAAGTTATTTTTTCCTCTATATTGTCGATTGATAAAGATAAAATCATTGGAAATGCCAATATTATTTTTATTACTTGTTCTTCACTATATCCAAAATGTTGTAAATCTTTTATTTTTTGGGTGATATACTCATTGCTATAACCATATATACATGGCAATGTTTTAGTTATAGTGATAACTTGCTCATAAGTAAATCCTAAACTCATAAAAAAATTAATTTGCTCTTTAATATTATTTTTAGCTAAACATAAAATTGGTGGAAACTTTTGGGTAATTTTTATTACTTCCATATTAGAATAACCTAATGATTCTAAAAATTTTATTTTATCTTGTAAAAATGTCATACCCAAAGAAATAATTGATGGAGTTGTTTTTAGCATTTTTGGAATATACTTTTTTTGATATCCTAATTCTTCTAGTTCTTTACTTCTTATATCTATTGCTCCATTTTTTAGTCCCAAAGTAGTAGGTTGAATACTTATCATTTTTTTAGTAGAATTTTCAGAAAAACCATAATTTAAAAATTCTGCATATTTCTCATCTAATTTATTAGTGCTCAGACTAAATATTGCACAAAAACGACATACTATTCTTTTAATATTTGATTTAGAAAAATTATGTTTAAAAAGCCAATCAGTTATTTTTTGGATATTTGCATATAAATTTAATCCTGTAATTCTTCTTTCTTCATTAATAGTTATTACCCGCTCAATTTCTTTCTCATTTAATCCCAAATCTTTTAATATATTCTTTATTTGCTCCATAAGCCCTCCTAATATAAAAGTTCATAAATAAAAGTAAAGGACGAAATAATTCCGCGGTACCACCTTTATTTATGAACTCAATCATACTCTTTAATTCGTATTGTGAATTACTCATTAAATATTCTTTAATTTGAACTTTAAATTATTATTTATCTATAAATATTTGCACCGATTATATTTATTCTCTAAATTAGAAATAATAATTCTACTTTTAATTAAATCACTATATTTATTATTAATAATTTTCAGCTTTTCTTTCAAAATAACTTTGAGCATGTTTACATACAGGACAAACTTCTGGGGCTTTTTTGCCTACTACAACATGACCACAATTACGACATACCCAAATAGTATCACCTTCTGATGAGAATACTAAACCTTCGTCCATATTAGATATTAATTTACGATATCTTTCTTCGTGTTCTTTTTCAATAGCACCGACCATTTCAAATAAAGTAGCAATTCTAGTGAATCCTTCTTCTTTGGCAACCTTAGCAAATTCAGCATACATATCGGTCCATTCATAATTTTCTCCCGCAGCAGCATCTTCTAAATTAGTATGTGTATCAGGAACTTCACCATTATGTAATTCTTTAAACCACATTTTTGCATGTTCTTTTTCATTATTAGCTGTTTCTTCAAAAATAGCTGCGATTTGCTCATAGCCTTCTTTTCTAGCTTTACTTGCATAATAAGTATATTTATTTCTGGCTTGGCTTTCACCAGCAAATGCTGCCATTAAATTACTTTCAGTTTTTGATCCTTTAAATTCCATTTTTTCACTTCTTTCCTATAAAAAATTATAATCGATTACGAAAAAAAAGTAAAGAATTATTATTTCTTTTTATTCTTTACATTAATCAAATCTATATAAGCTTTTTGTAAATATTTATTTTTACTATTTTTATTTATTTCTTCTTCTGGTAAATTAACTAAATTAAATATTTTTATAATATCTTTGGTTAAAATATATAAAGCTGGAATAATAATAATTAATATCCATCCTAAACCACTAGCTAGTAATGCTTGAATTTTACCAAGTCCAGGAATGACAGCTTTTACAACCCCAATAACATTGTTTTTTTTAACACAAGATTGATCTTCTTGAGTATTATTATCTCCTCTTGTAACATAGCATAAAGAACCATCATCAAGAGTTTGAGTGCCTACTACCCGATGGGTTACAGTCATACCATAATTTACTTGCCAAGTAGAAACAAAAGTAATAACATCATTAATATTTATATCTTCGGGATTATCTGCTCTAATATTAATAATAACGTCATCTTTTTTTATAGTTGGTTCCATACTACCGGAAGCAATTGTATAAACTGAAAATTTTGGTTCATATTTTTCACCTTTGGTAGTATATAAACGCATAGATATATAATAATATAATAGCAAAATTCCTACAATACAAAGTAATACAAAGATAGTCCAACTAACAACAGTTGAAATATACTTAAACAAACCTTTGAAATTGTAACGAGTTTCTTCACTATTTTCCATAACTATTTCCTATTCTAAATATATTATATATAACTTTTTTGAGTTTAACAATAATAAATATATAACTAAACACTATCTTGATATAAAATTTTTAATTCAGCTTCATAATTTTTACCAATATTTTCATTTAAATTTTGAAAAGTTGTTTCACTACGCCAATAAATTTTATTAGGAGTCTTTCCATGACTATCTATTTGCATATTTGATATAGCATTAATAGTTAATTTCAAACCAGCAATATCAAAATAATTACCAAATAATATTTTTAATGTTCCATCCGTAGTACTTACTACATTATTAACATAAATCCATGCTTTTTTATCATAAGAATAAGAAAATCTTACTAAAACATTATCATCAGTATTATTATCTAACTTATCTAAAAATTCATTTTTAGTAATATCATATATAACATTATATAATACACTAATATTATTTTTAGAATTAAGTTCTATACTAACAATACTTTCCATAGTTAAACTATTATTATCATTAATATCCTCTTCATTAATACTTTTATTAATTTTACCATTATTATTAATTACTACTTGTCCATCTCCATTATTTATTTCGACAATTTCACCATTTTTATTTTTTTCATCTCTTGCTTTATAATAACTACCTATATATAATAATGAGCAAAATAAGGTAAAACCAAATAAAAGAATCAGTGAAAATAATAAAATTACTTGTGATGAATGAAAATGAGCTACACTTTTAATACCTAAATCTTCGGTATCATCAATTTTAGTAATTTTACTACCTCTTTCCTTTTTATTCATATATATGCTTCCTATTCTATTTAAAAGTATAGCATAACTTAATATTTATATCAATAAATAAAATTATGCTATAATTATTCTAGGAGTGATAAAATGAAATTAAAAGAAAAAGTAGCTATTATTACCGGAGCGTCTTCGGGAATAGGTTTACACATTGCCAAAAAATTTGTTAAAGAAGGGGCTTTCATAACAATATGTGGTACCAATGAAGAAAAACTTAACAATGCAAAAAAGGAAATTTTAAAAGAATATAAAGATGCTAGTATATTAACAGTTATAGCTGATGTATCAAAAGAAGATGAAGTAAAAAATTTATTTGAAGAAACTATTAATAAATTTCATAAGTTAGATATTTTGATAAATAATGCTGGTATTGCCCCAGCAACACCATTAGAAGAAACAACAACCAAAGATTTTATTAATGTTTTAAATATCAATACCGTAGGCACTTTTATATGTACAAGAGAAGCTATAAAATATTTAAAAGATAAAGGTGGATCAATTATAAATACATCATCATTTGTATCTTTATATGGTTCTCCATCTCAATCAGCTTATAGTGCTTCAAAAGCAGCAATTAATGGGCTTACAAAATCTAATGCCAAAGAACTTGGCAAATATAATATTAGGGTTAATGCAGTGGCCCCAGGAGTTGTAATGACGGAAATGGTAAAAGATAATTGCAATCCTGAAACAATTCAAAGACTTAATATGATGACACCTCTTGGAAGAGGAGCTGAACCAGAAGATTTAGTTGGCTTATATGTTTATTTAGCTAGTGATGAATCTAAATTTACAACTGGAACAATTATTAATGTTGATGGTGGTTTAGTAATGTAAAAATCTAGCATTTGCTAGATTTTTTATTTAACAATTAAGTTCTGGATATCCACTTTCTCCTATTTTCCAATTACACAATGTATATTCACTTAAACTACTATCTATATTACTTAAATCTATACTATTTTTATTC
>CANQVV010000042.1 GCA_947627385.1 uncultured Bacilli bacterium | reverse complement strand
GTGAAAACAGAGGAATAATTACAAATATACTTGGTAATTCATCCATGGGTGGAATAGTTGGAAGAACAGATACAATTTCATCAAATCTTACAATAACAAATTGTAAAAATTATGGTTTAATAACAACAGATAAATCGATAGCCACTGAACAAAAAGTAGGTGGTATAATGGGAGTAGCATCACATGATAGTCAAATTATAATAGAAAATAGTGATAATTATGGTGAAGTTAGAAGTGAATATAATGAAGAAAATCCAAGCTTTGTAGGAAATGGTGGAGGAATATTAGGAAGAGTACAGGGAAATAATCAAGGAACAGTAGTAAAAATAATTAATTCAAATAATCATGCTGATTTAAATGGTATGAGAAGAGGAGGAGGAATAGTTGGTCAAATAAATCAAGGTGGGACATTATATATAGATAGGTCTTATAATGAAGGTAATATAACAAGTAGTCCATTTGTATATGATTCAGATTCATTTGGAGGAATGGTAGGATTAATTAATAATGGTAAAGCATATATATTAAATACCTATAATAAAGGTAATATTACATCACAACATTTATCAGCGGCAGGAATAGTTGGTGGATTTGATGCAACAGTTACTAATGTATTTATGGCAATAAATAGTTATAATATAGGAAACATTACAAATAGTAGAGGTAAAGCAAGTGGCATAATACATTCACTTTTTGAAAGCTTTGATGGCTATGTAACATTAACATTAAATAATGTATATACCGCTGGAACATTAACCGGAACAACAGGGAATTATGGTTTAGGCAATTTAGGAGCAAATACTAAATTTAATAGCATAAATAATGTATATCATTTGAGTGATTATGAAACAAGTAATCTAAGTGTAGAAGGGGTAACAACACAAAGTTTAAACGATATGAAATCTCAAACATTTGTAGGCTTATTGAATACAAATAAAAATGCTATTGAATTAAGTAATATAGAAAGTAGTTTAAGTGAATATACATTATGCAATTGGAAACTTGGTGAAAGTGGATATCCAGAACTTAATTGTTAAATAACTCGTCAACGAAGACGTAAAAATAGAACAAACAATCCTTAGGAGATGGTTCTACCATCTCTGTTTTTTTATTTGTGAATAAAAATTAAAAATAAATATCAATATTAATTTAGGTGAATAGAATGAAAAAAATTATAATATTTTTATTTATATTTATAGTAATTACAGTAGGAATTAATGAAAGTAAAAATATATTAATACCAGATAATGCTATTAGATTTCGAGTAATTGCCAATAGTGATTTAGAACAAGATCAAAAACTTAAATTAGAAATTAAAAATAAAGTAGAGAAAGAATTGTATTCATTACTTGAAAATGTTAAAAATACAAATGAAGCAAGAAATATAATTAAAAATAATTTAAATCAAGTTGATAATATAATTAAACCCTATGGTATAAATTATGATATTAGTTATGGTAATAATTATTTTCCTAGCAAAGTATATAAGGGTATAACTTATGATGCTGGCAACTATGAAAGTTTAGTTATTACCATTGGCAGTGGTAAAGGTCACAATTGGTGGTGTGTTTTATTTCCTCCATTATGTTTACTAGATGAGCAAGAAGATTTATCTAATGCTAAATATGAACTATATGCTAGTAAATTAATTAATAAATTTAAATAAAATAAATATATTTTAATAGGGTGATTATGTGTCTATTTTAATATCTTTATTCTTAATTGGTATTTCTTTATCAATGGACACATTTTCAATTAGTCTATCTATTGGTACTTTTAATATTAGTAAAAATAAAATGCTATTTTTATCTACAATTGTAGGTATAATGCATTTTTTTATGCCTTTATTTGGTTCTATTTTAGGTAGTAAAATTATAACATTTTTAAATGTTAATGTTAACTTTTTATTAGGTATTATTTTACTATTTATTGGTATTGAAATGTTATTTGATTTAATAAAAGATGATGATAAAAGTTTTGATTTAAATATTATTAATATGTTTTTAATATCAATTTCAGTTAGTTTAGATAGTTTTTCTACTGGTCTTGGTTTAAGTGCTATTACTAATGATGTTATATTATCAGGTGTTATTTTTAGTTTTTGTGCTGCTTCTTTTACATTTATGGGATTATTAATAGGTAAGTATTCCCAAGAAAAATTAGGTAATTATGCTACTATATTAGGTATTGTTTTATTATTTATATTAGGTATATTTCATATTTTTAAATAGTTGTATAAAATTTAATAAATCTTATCAAAATATATATGAGCGGTGATATTTTGAAAGAAAAAATTGAACAAATAAAAAATATATTTAAATATGAAACAATACCTAGATTAAAAAAAATAAAAAAAAGGTATATAGCTTTAACATTGAGTTTAATTATAGTTGGTATTCTATTAGTTAATATATTTTATTCAAGAGCATACTTTAACAGCAATGCTTCTTTTCCAATTGCAACAAGTAATGTTGGTAATTTATATAAACTTAATAGTGATTATGTTCTTCTAGTTTATATAGAGAGAACTGCTGGAACAAGAGCTTATGATTTAACAAATAATATTCCTACAAGTGGTTATACTTATTCACATTATAAATGTGAAAATAACTCCACATTTAGTTATGATGATGCTACTAAAATGACAACGGCTTTACTTACTAATAAGGATTATTGTTATATCTATTTTAATAAAAATTAAGGAGATTATTTATGCGTATAAGTAAAAGAACTTTTATAATCATTAATGTATTACTTATTTTAATTGAAGTATTTTTAATTTATTTAGTCATAAAATCATTGCTAATTAAAGATTTAATTAGTCCCATAGATACTAGTGTATTAGAATATATAAAATATAAAATCAATAACATATCTTTATTTTAAGCATTTTACATTTTTAAACTTAATTGTATTGACAAAATAATTTAAAAAAAGTATCATAAATTTAAGAAAACCGAGATTTATAAACTTTTAAATATAGAAATATATTCACTTTTTTGTTTAATTTTTTAAATATGGCACAAAAACCCATTTTTGACATTAAATATAAGTGAAGATATCTTAAAAGTATCTTGGATTGAAGAAGGTATGATAATGGAAAAAATAGTTATTGAGGGTGGCCATGAATTAAGTGGAACTATTACTATTGGGGGAGCTAAGAATAGTGCAGTAGCTTTAATTCCTGCGGCATTACTTGCTGATGGAATATGTACTATTAAAAACGTTCCTAATATTACTGATAGAGATGCTCTATTTGACATTGTTAAATTATTAAATTGTACTATTGAACAAGATGGAAGTATTATAAAAATTGATTCAAGAAATCTAGAAAATAAATTAATAAGTGAAAAATTAAGTGTAAAACTTAGAGCATCTTATTATTTTATGGGAGTACTTCTTGGTAAGTATAAACATGTGGAAATCTATTTTCCCGGAGGATGTAACATTGGAACAAGACCAATTGATTTACATTTAAAAGGTTTTAAAGCAATGGGTGCCAAAGTAACTAAAAGGGGACATAAATATACATTAAATGCTGATGAGTTACATGGAGCAGAAATTAATTTAGATTTTGCCTCAGTTGGTGCTACTATTAATATTATGTTTGCAGCAGTTCTTGCCAAGGGTAGAACAATAATTAATAATGCTGCCAAAGAAGTAGAAATTATTAATATTATTGATTTCTTAAATAAAATGGGAGCCAAAATTAGTGGAGCTGGAACAGATACTTTAATTATTGATGGTGTTACTAAACTACATGGTGCTGAAATTGAAGTAATACCTGATCGAATTGAAGCTGGAACTTATATTTTAATTGGCTCACTTCTTGGTAATAATTTAAAAGTTGAAGGAATTATTCCTGAACATAATACTGCTTTATTTGAAAAATTAGAAGAAATGGGAGTAGATTTTAAAATTGAAGGTAACTCTGTAATCTTAAATAAATGTGAGCATTTAAATCCTGTCAATGTAACTACCCTTGTTTATCCGGGATTTCCCACTGATTTAGGTCAACCAATGAGTGTTGTGTTAACCCAAGCTGATGGAGCTTGTACTATTCGAGAAACAATCTGGGAAAATAGAATTGGTCATTATCCATATTTGCAAAAAATGGGTGCTAAAATCGAACTTGAAGGTAATAAAGCTACAATAATGGGTAAAGCTCATTTAAAAGGTACAGATATTAATGCTACTGATTTAAGAGGGGGAGCAGCTTTAATTTTAGCAGGTTTAATTGCTGAGGGAACAACTAATATTTTTGATATCGATTATATATTAAGAGGATATGAAAATATAATTCATAAATTAACTAATGTCGGTGCTAAAATAAAACTTGAAGAAATATAATGTAGAGATACATTATATTTTTTAGGTGGGTTTGTAGTGAGAAGAAAACATAAGTTAATATTAATTGTTTTATTTAGTATTTTTTTAACTTATATAATATATTTTTCTTTAAATGAAAATAATGTTTATTTAGTTGCCTTAGGTGATGGTATATCTAGTGGTGAAACACCTTATAATATAGATGGTATTAGTTATAATGATTATTTAGAAGAATACTTTCATAGTAAAAGAATATTAAAAAAATATAATCATACTTATGCCTATAAGAATTATAAATTAGAAGAATTACTTAATGATTTAAAAAGTAATATTATAAATAAAAATGATAATTTAAATATTCAACAAATAATTCATAAAGCAGATTTAATTACAATTAGTATTGGAGAAGAAGAATTAGTTAAATTATCTATTACTAATGATTTAAGTAAAGATAAATTAAATGAATTTATTAGTGAATTTGATGACTTAATATATATGTTAAAAGATTTAACCGAGGCAAAGATTTATATCATAGGATTTTATGAAAATAATTATTTAGATAAAAGTAATGTAATTATTTTAAATTCTGAATTAGCCAATATTGCTTTAAAATATGAATGTTCTTTTATAAATATTAGTGATTTAATGCTTAACAAAGAATATTATTTAAATAATACAACATTTTATTTTAATTATAAAGGTCATAAGGCAATTGCTGAAATGCTTATTCATTCAATATAATTTGAGTATAGGTAAATATTACTTTTGACAAAGTTTATTTACTCACGTTAGTATGGTATAATAATAGTATTAAAAAGGAGTGAATACTCTATGAAATGTATACTAATGAATAAAAATAGAGAAGTATTGGTTGCTGAATATGATGCTGCAACTAGTGTTTTTACTAGAATATATGAAATAAAAGATATTAATTATGCACCCTATATATTAAAAAGTTTTTATATTGAAAATAATATTAATGATACTCCTTTTAGAACTAATTTAAGTGAATGGTTTAAAGGAAGAGGTATCCCATCATGGCGTGATAAATTAGATTTGTTATTACATAGACTTAATATAACAGCACCTTATGAACTATTAGATAAGGCTTTTGGTTTATCTTTATCTGATCAATATTGGTTAAAACCTTATGATAGTAATATTTCCTATGATGATATTAATTTTTTTGATAATGATTTTGATTATTCCGAATTTATGGAAGCATCTTTATCAATTAATAGTAAATCTATAACAAAAGAAAGTTCTTTAAAAACTCCTAATAACACAACAGATGGAATGTTAAAAAAAGCTTGGATTATAGATAATGGAACAAGATATTTATTAAAAGGTGGGTATAAAAATGAAATATTACAGCCTTTTAATGAAGTTTTAGCTAGTGAAATATGTAAAAGGTTGGAGTTTAATCATGTAGAATATACAATAGATACATATAAAGATATAGTAGTATCTAAATGTCCGTGTTTTATAACAAAAGATACAGAACTTATTACTTGCTATCAAATTAAAAATGAGATGAAAAGACATGATAATTTAGAAGATTATGAAGAGTATATTAAAAAGTTAGAAGATCATAACATAGAAAATGTAAGAGAAAAAGTAGAAAATATGTTTATTTTGGATTATCTAATAATGAATGAAGATAGACACTTAAATAATTTTGGTATAATAAGAGATGTTAATACCTTAAAATGGTTAGATGTAGCTCCAATATTTGATAATGGTCAAAGTTTAAATATAGAATATTACGATGAAGAAGAATTACACATTTCAGGAAGTGGAAGATTATTCTATGAAGTTAAGCCATTTGATGAAATAATAAAAATAGTTAAAAATATAAAAAGAATAGATGTTAGTAAATTAGATGGTATAGTTGAATGGTTTGATGATTTATTACACAAATATCAAGATTTAACTAAAATGAGTGATAGAAGAATAGAAAAATTATGTATATTATTAAATAGACAAATAAATAAATTAAAAGAATTTATTTTAAGTGAAAATTAATATGTTATAAAAAAATATATATTGTATTTTAGTATTAGTCTCAAATCAATCTAAAATCAATATAATACTTGCAGAATTTAAAAAATATGTTATAATACAAAAGAACGAAAGAAAGTTTCTATACTAAAAATAATTAGTATGGCGGAAGGAGAGAAATATGAAAGCTAATATTCATCCAGAAATGAAAGATGCAACTGTTAAATGTGCTTGTGGTGCTACATTTAAAACAAAATCAGTAAAAGATGAAATTCATGTTGAAGTTTGTAGTGAATGTCATCCATTCTATACTGGTGCCCAAGGTAAAGCAAAGAAAACAGGAAATATTGAGAAATTTAATAAAAAATATGGCTTTGATAAAGCTAACTAAGAGCAATTTAAAATTGTTCTTTTTTCTTGTATAAATAAAAAAAATATAATATACTAAAAGTGTAGGAAGCGTGAATTTCACGTCACCTAATTTTTAGTTAGTAGACGTTATCCAGGTTTTATAACTTGAACGACGTCTTTTATTTATCTACTAGCATAACTAGTATCAAAAATATTATAATTACTAATAAAAACTTATTTAATGTTTTTACTTTCATAACCATATCACCTCTTTCTTTGAGTTTAACCCCCTGAATTTGGAATATTTAAGGTGACGTCTAAACACACTTCCATAAGTTTCTATTAAAATATATAAGATAAAAATTGTAAAGAAAAATCGTATGACAAAATTCGACATTGGAATGTTAATACATCTCTTTTATAAATAAAATTTGTTTGCTATAATAAAATTGGAGAGTGATAGAATGACTATATATATAGCTTGTGATCATTTAGGAGTTGAAATAAAAAAAGAATTATTAACATATTTAAAAAATAAAAATATTGATATCAGAGAAATAGGTATTGAAAATAGTGAATTAGATGATTATCCTGTCTTTGCTTTTAAATTAGGAGAACTTGTTAGAGATAATAAAGATTCCTTAGGTATTCTTATTTGTGGTAATGGAGTTGGTATGTCAATTGCAGCAAATAAAGTTAAAGGAATACGTTGTGTTAGAGCAACTTCGGTTGAAGATGCTTTTAAAGGTAAAAACCATAATGGTGCAAATGTCCTTGCAATTGGGGCTAATTTAGGTATTGATCTTGCCAAGGAAATAGTAGATACTTTTATTGAAACAGATCCTGCTTCAATAGAGCGTTATTTAAAGCGAATTAATAGTATCATAAATTATGAAAATGGGGAATATAATGAATTATAAGTTATATTTATATGCCTTATTTATGTTTTTAAGTATATATGCTTTATCAGGTGTTAATTTTAATGGTATTATGCGGAAAAATAAAGTTATTGAGGCTAAAATATTAATTATGATTTTAAGCATTGCATTATCATATTTATTGACCAATTTTGTTGTTGATTTTCTAAATTTTTAGAAAGGATAATTATGCAAAATAAAATACTTCTAATTATAACAGTAGTATTAAGTGGCATATTAGTAATTGTAAGTAGTAGTTATCATACTACTTTTTTTACGACCTCAGCATCTAAAAAAATAACTATTTTAGATACTAAAACTAATAATAAGGAAAGTAAGGAGTTAGAAGATTATGTAATTGGTGTTGTAGCAGCGGAAATGCCCGCTTCATTTAATATAGAAGCATTAAAAGCCCAAGCTGTTGCATCAAGAACTTATGCAGCTTATAAAATTAAAAGTAGTAACCAAGATTATGATGTGGTAACAGATGTTTCTAATCAAAGTTATATTACAGTTTCAGAAATGCAACAAAAGTGGCAAACAGATTTTTATAAATATTATGAAAAAGTTAAAGAAGCCGTTAACGCTACTAAGGGCCAAATTATGATGTATGATGATGAAATAGTCGAGGCTTATTATTTTGCTATGAGTAATGGCTATACCGAAGATGTTAGTTTAGTTTTTAGTGAGGAAAAAGATTATTTAAAAAGTGTTGAATCAGCTTATGACAATAATAGTTTAAAAAATTTTACTTATACAGTGGAATTTACTAAACAAGAAATATGTACCAAATTAAATGTTGATTGTAATACTTTAAATTTTAAAAATATTGAAAGAAGTAGTACTAATCGTGTTAATAATATAACAGTTAATAATACCACTTTTAAGGGGACTAAATTTCGAAGTTTACTTGGGCTTCGTTCAACTGATTTTGATATCCAAAATAATGGTGATAAAATTATAATTACAACGAGAGGATATGGCCATGGAGTAGGAATGAGTCAATATGGTGCTAATGGGATGGCTAATGATGGTTATAAATATGATGAAATATTAAAATATTATTATAAAAATATTAAAATTAGTTCTATTTAAGTATAAAGTTTAAAAATCCGTTAATACTTTAAGTAGGACGGTGAAAAAGTTTGAAAAAAAGAAAGCTAAAAGGTTTTGTATTACCAACATTATATTTACTAATTACAATCAGTATTTTTGTAGGAGTTGTACTACTCGGTAGAGATTTAAGTTTAACTAACAAGGATTATGATTATGGTACCGATGCTTTAAAAGATAATGTTGAATCAGTATTAATGGAAGATACAATTGTTGAAGAAGATATTGATGCACCGGTTGATAATGAAAACGCAACTATTGATGTTCATTTTTATAGTAAAGATGCTGATGAAGCAACGCAACAAAAAAGTTTAATTTATTATGAAAATACTTATTTACCAAATACAGGTATATTATATTCTGCTGATGAAGCTTTTGAAGTTAAAGTAGTTGCCAGTGGTAAAGTAACAGAAATATTAGATGATGAATTTTTTGGTAAAGTAGTAGTTGTAGAACATTCTAAAAATGTTAGAACCTATTACTATGGTTTAGATAATATTTCAGTTGCAGTTAATGATGAACTAGCTAAGGGTGCTGTACTAGGAATGAGTAAAAATAATGCTATTATGGATACTAAAAAAACTTTCTTATTAGAAGTATATCATAATAATAAACTTATAAATCCAGAAGAATTTATTGGTACTAAAATAACAGATTATTCTGAAAATTAATCCCTTTAAGGGATTTTTTTAAAAGGAGGCATTATGGAAAATATTTTATATTTAGATGATTATATAAATTTATATAATAAAAAATTAAATAAAATCTTAATAATTAAACCATATAAAGAAACACTTCGAAATGGTTGTATTATAAATGCTAAAAAATTTATTAAAAAATATAGTCAAATATTAGATAAATATCATTTAAATAATAATATTTTAAATAATAGTATAATAGTTATTACTAATCTTTATGTTAGTGAAGAAGATAAAATAACTATACAATCTACACTAGAAGAATTAAATTATAAAAAGATAAAATTTATATCAGAAATAAATTATTTAAAAGTAGATAAGAATACATTAATAATTAATTATAATAATACATATAGTTATTTTTATTATACTAATTATTATGGTAATATAGATATTAATGTTTTTGAAAATACTAATATTATAAAAAATAATTATCTTAATTTAATTAAAGATGTCAATAAAAAAGATATATTTATATTTGGTAAAAATTATTTAGAATTAAGAAATGTATTAGAATTAAATGACATAAATTATTATTTTTATGAAGATAGTAATAATTTAATTATTAAACTTTTAATGTCAAGTGGAGAAAAATAAACAAAATTTACTTTATTTATTAATGATAATCTGATATCATTAAAAAGTCCCACAGTCTAAAATTGTCGAATTTTGGCACACGATTTTTATTGCATTTCTACTTAGGCGTGTGTCATAATAATTTTAGATGAAAAGAGGTGGGAAGTATGTATGGAAAAGTAAAATGGTTCAACAATGAAAAAGGTTATGGTTTTATTGAGTATGAAGATTTGGACGATATTTTTGTTCATTATTCCGCTATTGTCAAAGAAGGCTATAAGACTTTAAGTGAAGGTGCATTTGTTAAATTTAAATTAGTTGAAACATCCAAAGGATTACAAGCAGTTGATGTAGTAGAAGAACAAAAAACTATTGCCTAGTAGTTTTTTTTATTTGCTTTTTTTCTCTTAATATTTATGATATACTTATATTAGGAGATGATATAATGAAATACACAATAAGAGGGGATAAATTAGCAGTTACAAAAGCTATCAAAGAATATATTGAGGATAAGTTAAATAGACTTAACAAATATTATGCCTCATCAGATGAAATAGAGTGCAAAGTAGTTATTAGAAGTAAAAATAATTTACAAACAATTGAGGTTACTATACCTTTGAATAAATTTATTTTAAGAGCCGAAGAATCACATCAAGATTTATATGCTGCAATTGATTTAGTTGTTGATAAATTAGAAGGCCAAATAAGAAAAAATAAAACTAGACTTAAAAATAGATATTCTAAATCCGAAGTACCTGAATTAAGTTTTGATTTTGATGCTTTGGAAGAAGAAGAATTAAAAATTGTTAAAAGAAAAGATGTTGATAGTAAGCCAATGGATGAAGAAGAAGCAATACTTCAAATGGAATTATTAAATCATGATTTCTTTGTCTTTAAAAATATAGATGAAGAATGTGTGTCAGTTATTTATAGAAGAAAAGATAACAAATATGGAATTTTAAATGTTAAATAAGGACTAGTAATAGTCTTTTTTATCTGTCAAAAATAGTCAATTTTTATATTTTATATTGCTATATTATTTGTAAATATATTAACCTTATAATAGAAATGGTGATTAGTCTGAAAAGAAAAAACAAAATTTATTTTAAAAATAGTTAAAAAAGGGCAGACTTCCCCTTACCCCAAAG
>CANQVV010000041.1 GCA_947627385.1 uncultured Bacilli bacterium | reverse complement strand
CTTAACATTATATTATAAACAAGTCTTGAACAACCAATAGTTTTATTTATTAATTCTTCTTGTTTTACACTTGGATATATTCTAAATTTATATGCACGATTAACTAACATAAACCATAACCTCCTGGATAATATAATTATACCATACAAACAAATGTATTTACAAGTGTTTCTAACCAATTTTTGAACTTTCCTATAAGACAAAAAAAGAAAATTAATTTTCTTTTTTTATAAATTTTTATTTTAAATTATCTTTTATATAGTTTTGAATATATGAAATAACTTCATTATATTTTATTTCTGTAAAATCATTGTTACTACGTTGTTTTACTTCTACAATATTATCATTAATTTTTTTACCAATAGTTACTCTTAAAGGAATACCTATTAAATCTAAATCCTTAAATTTTACACCTGGTCTTTCATGACGATTATCAAGTAAAACATCAATATTTAACTTATTTAATTCTTGATATAATTCTTCACATTTTTGAATTTGTAATTCATCATTATCATCAATTAAAACAATAGCTACTTTATATGGGGCAATATTAAGTGGCAAAATCATTCCATGTTCATCATTATTTTGTTCAATTATAGAGGCAAGAATACGTCCTGCTCCCATACCATAACAACCCATTACTACATTTTTAGATTGATTAAATTCATCTAAATAAGTTAAATTAAATTTTTCAGAATATTTAGTTCCTAGTTTAAATAGATTACCGATTTCAATACCTTTTTTAAAATATAAATGGCCTTGACAAACCGGACAAATATCTCCTTCTTTAACAGAAGTAATATCTCCAACTACATCATATTTAAAATCTTTAACATTAGCATTAATATAATGTTTTCCTTCAACATTAGCACCACAGCAGAAATTTTGCATGTTTAATATTTCTCGATCAATAACTATTTTAGCTTTTAAATTAATTGGCCCAGTAAAACCTGGCACAGCATTACTTGTTGCAATTAAATTATCATCAGCAAAGGTAATATCACTTACTCCCAAAAGTTTAGTAGCTTTAACTAAATTAAGTTCTCGATCTCCTCTAACAAAGAAAACAACTAATTCTCCTTTAACATTCATCAGTAATGCTTTGACAGAATTTTTAATATTAATATTTAAATATTCACATACTTCTTCAATTGTTTTCTTATTTGGTGTTTCTACTAATTCTAATTCTTTTTCTTCTTGTAATGCCTCTTTCTCAGAAATAACATCAGCTACTTCTAAATTAGAAGCATAATCACATTTATCACATAATACTAAAACATCTTCTCCAATATCTGTAACAGCTTGATATTCTTCGGATAGCGAACCACCCATAACACCAGTATCAGCTTTTACTATTTTATAATCAATTCCTAAACGTTCAAATACTTTATTATAAGCATCTTTCATTATATTATAAGATTTATCTAATCCTTCTTCATCTTTATCAAATGAATAAGCATCTTTCATAATAAATTCTCTAACTCTAATAAGACCATACCTTGGTCTTGGTTCATCACGAAATTTATCAGCTTGTTGATAAATAGTAAAAGGTAAATCTTTATAACTATTAATAACATTTTTAGCTGCCATAGTAAATAATTCTTCATGAGTAGGTCCTAAGGCATATGGTTTATTATAGCGATCATTTAGTTTAAACATACTATCACCAAGTGATGATACACGACCACAAGCCTCATAATATTCTAATGGGATTAAACTTGGCATTAACACCTCAGATGCTCCACTTTTATCCATTTCTTCTTTTATAATACTTTTTATATTATTTAAGACTTTTAATCCCATAGGCAAAAACATATAAATACCAGCTCCAACTTTTTTAATCATACCAGAGCGTACTAATAAATTGCCACTTCTACTTTCTTCATCTTTGGCATCTTCTCTTAAAGTATAAAAATAATTTTGTTTTAATTTCATAATATACTCCTTTATTTAATCTTAAAAAATATTATTATTTTATTATTTTTTCAATACTAAATTTCGTTTTTTGATATATTCATCGTAACATCTATTTTTATATTTATCAAGTTTATTTCGTTGCTTCTTTTATATAATATGCTTCTTTTAATAATACTATTTTACTTAGATGGTTCTACAATTATAACTTGGGTATCCTGAGTTATGCATTCACCACCTCTATTTTGCATATAACTTTTAGTCTTATCATATACCTCATCAAATGTATCATAAACATACCATATTCTTTTATGAACTCCATTATAAGAATAAATATCATTAAGTAATTCCAAAGGCATAGTATCATCATCTAAACTATAAATAATTTGTTTATTGCCTTTATAATAAGTTAAAGTATAACTATATTCTTGATTATTTAAATTACAAATAACTTTTGTTGATTTTTGTTCATTAGAAAATATTAATTTAGATTTATTAATAATACTTTGTAATTCTTTATTACTTGAATTTTTTATGTTATTAAAATTCTCAGTTGTATAATAAACTTGGATTTTATCATTTAAATCTATATTTTTATAATCTAACTCAGGAACTGTTCCTGCCTTCATATCTTCTAAATAACTTTGAATACTTGCTTTATTAGTAATAAAAATTACATTAGTTTTTTCACCATTTTGATAAAAATATTTCCAAGTAGCATAAGAATTACTTAATTTTTTAGCATTAATTTGAAAATTCCAATCTTCTTTTTGCGTTGGATTATTAAGAAGCAGTATTTCCATATCCGAATTATAATCTAATGTAAATTCATATTTGCCATAAAAATATAAAGATATAATTATAATAACTAAAATTAAACATGTAATTAATATACTATTACGAATTATTTTAAAATTTATTTTTTTAATAAATTTTTTAAATGTATTAATTTCATTTTTTTTATTTTCTTTAATATTACATTTTAGACTTTGAAAATATTTTTGACATTCTAAACAATCCTTTAAATGATCTTTAACTAATTTTTCTGAATTTTTGGAACAAACTTTATCAATATAAAGTGGTAATAAATCTTTTACAATATCACAATTCTTTTTCATCTAATTTCTCCTTTATTTTTAATTTTGAACGATAGTAAGTAACTCGGGCCCAACTTTCTGTTTTATTAAATATTTCACCAATTTCTTTAAATGCTAAATCTCCATAAACCCGTAAAGTAAAAACTTCTTTATATGGTTCTTCTAAATTATGAATTATTTTAAGTAATTCTTTATTAGTTTCATTATCAATTATTTTATTAATAATATCTTGGGTATTATCTTCTATATCATTATCTAATTCTAATAAATTTTTATTCTTTTGATATAAACTATAATAAGTATTTCTTGCAATACTACATAACCAAGTAAACATACTATATTTTGAATTGTATTTTTTAATATTTTTTAAAGCTTTATAAAATGTTTCCTGAGTTATTTCTTCGGCTAAATTACTATTTTTAGTCAGCGATAATAGATAATAATAAATGCTCTGATAATATTTAGCATATATTTCTTCAAATTCTGATGCCATATTTAATACCTCGTTCACTAATTATACTTTTAAATGTGAATTTTGTTACAAAAAAATATTATAAAGGTAAATTAACATAAAAATTAGTATAATTATCATCACTTGTAGCAATTATACTACCATTATGAAGTTCAGCAATTTCTTTGGCAATTGCTAAGCCTAAACCACTACCACCCGAATTAGTACCTCTCGATGAATCAACACGATAAAATTTTTCAAATATTTTAGCAAGTTTTTCAGGTGGAATTTTTTTGCCTTTATTTGCAACTGTAATTGTAGCATAATCAAAAGATTTAGTTAAAGCAATAGTTATTAATTTATCTGTACTATAATAGATAGCATTTTTAATTAAATTACTAAATAAACGACATAATTGAAAAGAGTCACCATCAATAGTGATTTTTTCTTGAAAAATTAATTTTATTTCTTTATTATTTTCTTTAAGAAGAGGATAAAAATCATCTACTATTTGTTCTAACATTAAATTTAAATCTAATTGTTCTTTTTCTAAGGTTATTTCTTCGGAATTAAAACGGGCTATATCAAATAATTCATTAATTAAATCTTCTAGACGATAAGCTTTATCTAAGGCAATCTTAATATACTTTTCTTTTTGTCTAAAAGGCATATCTTTAACTTCATCTAATAAAGATAAATAACCAATTGTTGAAGTTAGAGGTGTTTTCAAATCATGAGCTAAATAGACAATTAAATCATTCTTTCGTTTTTCACTTTCTCTGGCTTTGGCTTCATTTTTTTCAGACTCTCTTTTTAAACGATTTAATTTAGTTTGGAATTCTTCTAATTCACTAGGTAGTTCAATATATTCAATATTTTTGTCAAATATTTTACTAGTGGCATCAGTTAAAGCATCAATATAAGTTTTAAATTTTCCTAAAACTTTAATCAAAAGTACTAAAATACCAATCATCCATATAATAAGTAAGAATATAATTAAACTATTATTATTTAAATAATTATATTTAAGTTCTAAATATAAATCTGGTGATATATCATATATCCATTGAAAATCAGCCAAAGAAAAATAAGTTTTTAACAAAGCAAAAGCAATAACTAAAATAATAGTCCAAATTACCATACCCATAACTATTTTAATAATTGATTTTTTTAATACATTATTGGTGTCATTTTTCAATTTTATAACCTACTCCCCATATTGTTGTAATATATTGTGGTTTTTTACCCGTATCTTGCATCTTTTCACGTAAATGGCGAATATGGACCATTATAGTATTATTATCTATTTCATAATACTTTTCTTGCCAAACAGTTTTAAATAAATCGTCACTTTTTACAACTTTACCACGATTAACACATAAATACCACATTATAGCAAACTCTGTTTTAGTTAAAAAAATCTTTTTTTCTTTAAAATAAAATTCATGAGTATTATTATTAATTACTATATCTCGAAAGTCAATAATATTATCATCATTATTATTACTTTGATTATATTTTTTATATCTTCTAAGTTGAGCTTTTACTCTGGCCATCAATTCTAAGGGCTGAAATGGTTTTGTTATATAGTCATCTGCTCCGATTGTAAGTCCACTTATTTTATCAATCTCTTCTACTTTGGCAGTCACAAAAATAATAGGAAAATTATACTTTTCTCTTATTTTATGACATAACATAAAACCATCAATATCTGGCATCATAACATCTAAAATAGCTAAATCTATATCTATTTTCTCTAACAACTCTAAAATATTTTTACTATCATAAAATTTATATACATTATAATTTTCATTTGTTAAATATATTTCAATTAAATCAGCGATTGCTTTTTCATCATCTACTACTAAAATATTCATTATATACCTCGCAATCATTATATCAAATAATAAATTTTAATAAAACTCCCACAAATTTTTTATTTGACTTTTTATTCTTTCAAAATCCCATAAAATACTGCTTCTTTCATAACTAAATGGATCATTTATTTTTATTTTATCATCAACAATACCTACTAAAACAATATAATGACCATTAATAGTAAAATCACCTTTACGCATACTACAAATTATAGGATGTCCATTTAAAAGAGCGTTATAAATTGTATTTTTATCTAAGGCAATTTCCTTAGAATGAATATGAAAATATTTTGCTCCTTCACTCATTAAAGCCCAAGTAGTACCACTGCCGTTTAGATAGTAACCATGTTGCATAGCAAATTGTCCTACTTTATAAGGAGTATAAGAATTATCACCTGTTAAACCAGCAATAACCATAGCTAAGGCTGTCGGGCCACAACCACTTATTGCTATATTACTATTACCATATTTACCATAACCCCAACGTTCATCATATTGAAGTAACAAAGGAATACTACCTTTTTCCACACTACCAACATTATCGCTATAAACTTGATTTTTTTTAGCTTGATAATTCAAAACAAAATTAGTTAATTCTATATTTCTTGATAAGCTTTCTAGGATGGTTTCTGGATAATCTTGATAATTATCTATAATTGCTTTAATTCTACTATCTTTTTGACTAAATAATTTAAGTCTATCCATAGTAGTCTTATCTTCATATTGTAAAATAGAAACATCATCATAAGTTTTATTTTCTTTATTAGTTATATTATAATCATTATTATTTAAATGTTCTGAGGTATCTTTAATATTAGTAAAAATTATACTACTTATTATAAAACCAACAAATAAGCAAATAATAAATGATTTAATTTTATATTTTTTCTTTTTCATAACATTACTCCATATAAGTTAGTGTAATGTATTTTGAAAATTAGTATATTAAATAAATCTTATAAATTTATTAATTTTTTCTTAAAAAAAGTAAACTGTTTGTTTACTTAATGATGGTGATGTTGAGCTTTTGATTGAACATTTATATTACATTTTTCACATTCACAATGTTCATCTTTCAACTCTAATTCCACAGTTGAATGGATTATCCCAAACTCTTGCAATTCATCTTTTACTTTTTTCTTTATATTTTGATCATATTTATCTACTACGATATGTAATGTAGCAAAATTATTATAACCATCAATACTTCTAATATGGATATGATGAACATCAAGAATTCCTTTAATACTTAATAAATGTTTTTTTAAATCTTTAATAGAAATATCATCTGGTGTTTTTTCTAAAAATATATCACCAATTTTTTTAATATTTTTACAAGCATTAATTAAAATGAATAACGCTACCCCGATAGAAAGTATGGCATCAATTAAAGATATATCAGTAAATTTCATTAAAATAGAACCAATTAAAACTACTACCCAACCTAAGACATCTTCTAGCATATGTAAATTAACAGCTCTTTGATTTAAAGAATTGCCATCTTTGGTATATAAAGCAGCGGTAAAATTAATAATAACACCAATAATAGCTAAAATAATCATACCATTATAATTAATTGGAAGTGGATTAATAATTCTTTTGATAGCACCATAAATAACAATTAATGAGCCAATTATTAATATTAAAGTAGTTATAATACTACCCATCACCGAAAATCTAACATAACCATATGTATATTTATAATCTGCTTTTTGCTTACTCTTTTTTTCTAAAAAATAAGATATACCAATACTAAGCGCATCCCCTAAATCATGAATAGAATCAGATAAAATGGCAAAACTTCTAGTAAATAAACCACCAATAAATTCAAAAATAGAAAAAACTAAATTTAAAATAAAGGCAATTAAAATATTTTTTTCTGTTTTCATTTTTAATACACTTTCCTTTATTATTATAATATATTAAATTAATTATTTAAAGTATTTTAATTTTATTGTATAATAATTATAGATAAATATTAGGAGGCTTAAATGGAACATTTTACAATAATAATATTAGGAGTTTGTTGTATTATATTAGGAGTACGCAACTATCAAGGAAAACATATTTATAATAAATGGTATAATCGCAAAAAAGTTTCCGAGCAAGTAAAAATTAAATACGGGAAAATTATTGGTTTAGGTATAATTATTATCGGATTAACTATTATTTTATCGGCATTTATGCAAATAGTTTATCATTCTAATTATATATGGTATTTTACTTTTCTAGGCCTTGCTATTGGTTTAATAATTATTTTATATGCGCAAATAAAATATAATAAGAGTATTTAAAAAAGAAAGCACTAGTCTTTCTTTTTTCTCATATATTCAAGTAATTTATCTTCTTCAAAATAATCAATACCCATATGTTCTTTAACAGAGCCTACATAATGATCTAAATGTAATCTTTTTCATATACATCACCGTTTCATACATTATACCATCATTTGTTAAATTATGATATACTTTAATAAATTATATTAAATTTGTAATATAATTTATTAAGGAGTAAAAGAAATGATAAAATATGAAACAAATTCTAAATTAGTCCAAAAAGGACAAATTTTTGTTGCTATTAAAGGACATACTGTTGATGGGCATGATTATATTGAAGATGCAATTAAAAATGGAGCTAGTAAAATAGTTGGTGAAAAAGATTTAGATTTAGCTGTTCCTTATGAAAAAGTTAAAAATAGTGTAGAATATTTAAAACAACATTTAACAAATGAATATAGTAGTGAAATAAATAAATTAAAATTAATTGGGATAACTGGTACTAATGGTAAAACTACTAGTTGTTATCTAACTTATCAAATGTTAAATAAACTTGGTGTTAATGCTGCTTACCTAGGTACTATTGGTTACTTTCATCAAGATGATTTTATTGAAGTTAGCAATACCACTCCGGATATATTAAATTTATATAAAATATTACTTAAAGCAGTAAATGATAAAGTTCAATATTTAGTAATGGAAGTATCTAGTCATGCTTTATCATTTGAGCGAATTGCAGGTTTAAAATTTATAGCCGGAGCTTTTACTAATTTAACCGAAGATCATTTAGATTATCATAAAACAATGGCAAATTATTTAAACGAAAAATTAAAATTACTCAATTATTTAAATGATGATGCTATTATGCTTTTAAATAGTGATGATGAAGCCTCAGAAAAGTTTAAAACTTTTAAAAATTATCAAACTTATGGTATGCATGGTGATTATAAAATAGAAAATTATACTATTTTGCCAGATCATACTGATTTAGAATTTTCTTATAAAAATAAAAAATGTCAAGTTACTACTAACTTAACTAGTATTTTTAATATATATAATTATTTAACTTGTGTAGCTATTTTAAATAGTATTGGTTTTAATATTGATGATATTATTAAAAATACAAAATATATTTATCCACCCAAAGGAAGATGTGAAACTTATAAAGTAAAAAATGGTTATGCCGTAATTGATTATGCTCATACCCCTGATGCAGTGGAAAAAGTAATTAAAGCTTATAATGATTTAAAAAAGAATCATATTATTACTATTATTGGTTGTGGTGGTGATCGAGACCCAATTAAAAGACCGATTATGGGAAATATTGCTACTAAATTATCTGATTATGTTATATTTACTAATGATAATCCTAGAACTGAGGATCCAAAACAAATAATGAATGATATTATTAAAGATAATCATAGTACTAACTATGAAGTTATTTATGATAGGAAAGATGCTATTACCAAAGGTATTAATATGTTAAATAAAGATGATATATTATTAATATTAGGTAAAGGACATGAAGATTACCAAATAATTGGACATACTAAATATCATTTTGATGATGCTGAAATTGTTAAAAGTTTTATGTAAAAAAAGATTTGTTTTATTGCAAATCTTTTTCTATATCAAGTAACATTTTTCTTACAGTATCTTCTAAATATTTTACTTTATCTCCTTTTAAATGATTAACATAAATTGGTTTTCCAAATTTGATTATAGACTTATTACGAAATTTAAAATTGCTACTTATAGCAAAAGGAATAATTGGTGATTCAGATAGTTCAGCAATTTTTATAGCCCCCGGTTTAAATGGTAAAAGTAAATCATCTTTATGAAAAGTTCCTTCGGGAAATATGCCTATAACTTTTTCTTCTTTTAATAGTTGGACAGATTTTTCAATAGCCAAAGGATTTTTTTTACTTCTGTCAACTGGTATTAAATGCATCATTTGAAAAAACCATTTAAAAGGTCCTTTAAATAATTCTATTTTGCCTAAAAAATGAATTGGTCTTTTGGTAGATTTAAATAAAAAGTAAGCATCAACATTACTTAAATGATTGCCAGCTAAAATACATCTTTTTTTAGTTGGTATATTCTCTTGACCTTGTATTTCTAATTTAAACCAAAATGAGCCAATAAATCTTAAAAAACTACTAACAATTTTATAACCAAAATAACTATTTCTTTCCTCTTTCATTACTACTATCCATTTCTACTTTTAAACTTGCTTCTTCCTCTAAAAGATGAGGATTATTTAAAATATATTCAATTAAATGAATTGATTTAATAAAGTAAAAACCATCAGCAATTCTCTCATCCATAGTTATACCAAAATCACAATAATATTTTTTCTTACCATTTTCTTCTCTTTCTTTTATTTCACCCATAGTAATTAATCCAGGACAAGTACCAAAATCAGTAATATTATGATAAATACCATCACAATGTAAATTACCTAAATTAGATACAATCATACTACTATAATAAATATTATCTTTAACAAGAAAGGCTGGTAAAATTCCTAATTTATCACACCATTTAAATAAGCCCACAATTGGTACTCTTAACAAATTAGGAAGCTTACCTATTACTTCTATTGCACTATTAGCACCCTTTTTAGTTTCTTTATGATTTCTAATATTATTAACTTTTGTAGTTATTTTTTGATTTAAAGAAAAAATTGTATCATCTTTATTAATTGGTATAATAACCATTACTTCTTCGGATTTATCATCAAAATCTACTTTCATTACAAAAGATAATGTAATATCTTTATGTTCATAAGTATGCCGATTAGCTATAAACCTATTTAAAAGAGGTCGATTATACATTACTTTACCAATAGCCATAGAAAAAGCATGAAAATAAGTAATAGAATTATCTTCTTTTTTTAATTTAGTAATATAATTTACTAAATTAGTTACATCAACTTCTTTATTAATAAAAAGTTCTCCCAAAGATTTTTTTGGTTTTAAATCAATTAAAATTTGATTTAAACCTTTTATATCAGTACAACGCCAAGCATCTTTACGATTACCAAATATTTTATGTTCTCTATTCATATTTTCCCTCATACTATTAATTATAACTACATTTATTATAACAATATTCATAAATATAAGCAAATTTTGTTGCAAAAAGCTTGGAAGTTTGGTATGATAATTTTGTATTTGAAAATTATTTTGAATTTGCAGGTGTAGTTTAATGGTAGAACTATAGCCTTCCAAGCTATTAACGGGAGTTCGATTCTCCTCACCTGCTCCAGTGACGTTTCTGTTCGAACTTTTATAGTTTGAACTTAAATATATAATCAATCCGTTCGGGTTGATTTTTTTGTATTTTACAAAAGAATTAACAAAGAAAGGACGGTGTTTTATGATAAAGTTTACGACACAAGAGTTAGAAATGGAAAGTAACTTAAAGCAAAGAATAGAATTTATTTGTGAATTTTGCCACGTTACACCAAAGATTATCAATGGTAATATCAAAAGAATAAATAATACTAATTTAAACTATATAGAACCTCATAAAATTATTGTAAATAATGTTACTTTTCTAGCATT
>CANQVV010000040.1 GCA_947627385.1 uncultured Bacilli bacterium | reverse complement strand
TATTATGGTTATTTATGTTATTTTTAATGTATATCTTACTTCTTTATTTTATCATATTTATCGTATTTATGTATATATTATTTTTTTAATTATGTAAATTATTATTGTTAATAACTTCCATATTATACAATCCTTCCTATTTTATAAGATAATTATATAATACCCCCCCCAGTGTCAAGATTTTGATTAAATTTTGTGGAAAATTATATTAATAAACTTGTAAAATAAAATAAATAAAAAAAAGAAACAAAAAACTTGTTTCTTTTAAGTATTACTTTTCAATATCGTTAGTTTCAATTACTAGATTGATATCAAAAATAAAATATGTACTAAGTAATACCTGTGTACATATTTTTATTATTAACTTATCTACTACTTTTTATAGTTCCAGTTTTTAGCAAATTATCTGCATCTTTTTGCGTATTTAAAGCAATTCCAATAGTAAAAATATAAGACAATACATAAATCCAAATCATTAAAACTACTATACTAGCAAGACTTCCATAAAGAACTGAATAAGCGGCATAATGTGTAACATATAAAGAATAAATTTTTGTACTTAGAATCCAGCCAACTGTGGTAAATAATGCTCCATAATTAATTACTCTTTTTTTATAATTTTTACCTTTATCAGGTGCTAAGGCATAAATTATGCGAATAATTATAAACATAATTAACCATGATATTGGACCTTTAAGATAATTAAAGATAATTACTATTTTATTGGTTATATTAGGATTTAAATTAACTTCTTTAAATAAAGTAGTTATGGTATTACCAAATACTGGTACGACTAACATAAATATTAAAAGTAAAACAATTAAGAAAGTTAAACCAAAAGCTTTAAATCTTCTTTTTAACCATGATTTATTTTCTACACCATAAATGGTATTACTAGCAGTTATAATACAATCAGCTCCATTACTAGCCATATAAAACCCTAAAATTAAAACGACAAAAAAGTGTATTCCCACGTTAGAGGCTATATCAACTCCTAGAATAATATTAGCTATATCTACTGAAAAAGATTTTGCTAAAAAATTATAAAGAAAATCTACGGATAAATTTAATATCGATGCAAGATAACTAATTAAACTAACTGAGGGAATGATGGCTAAAATGAAAAAGAAAGCTAGATTACCAGGAAGAACAACCATATCTGGTCTTCTGATAACAGCTACAAAATTTTTAAAAAATTCTTTAATTGTATTTTTAGCTTTTCCTATTCTCTTTTTCATTATTTGCTACTTTCTTTTTTTCTTTTCATATCTTTGGTTGCTTCGGTTAAAGCATCCTCGACTGTTTTTAAATTATTTTCAATTATACTATAACCAAATTCAGCTCCATAATTATAAGGCATTTTACTTAATTCTTTATTTAATTTGTGAATATAATTAGTAATTTGTTTTTGATTATAACCTACTGTATAAATAACAAATTCATTGCCATCACTACGCATAAGTTCACTATTATCAAGTTGAGTTTTAATTAGAGCATTTGCCGCAGCTTGAATTTGTTTATCACCTTCATTTACACCAAATTGATCATTAATTTCTTGTAAATGATTTAAATCTACTACCACAATTGCTTGGGGATAAATAGTATTATTACTCCAAGATTTCATAAAATCACTTAAATAAGCTCTATTTTTAAGACAAGTAAGTTCATCAATAAATCTTATTTTTTCATCTTTTTTAAGTCGTCTAGCAATTCTTATTTTTTTAGAATTACGATAGATAATTAAACCAATAACAAAAATACCTATAATAGCCATTATAAAATATTTAGCTATATTATTTAAAATACTACCATTAGCTACTGTTTCATTATGACTATTAATTCCCATATTAATCATACTAAAATTATCTAAATAACTAATATAGTTATCTAATAAATTATTTAAAGTAGAATATTCTTTATTAATTCTAAATTTATAATCATTATCTATAAAAGATGCAAATTTACTAACATAATTATTTAATTTATTTTTTTGATAATAATTAAAGATATTAGTATCCATCGCAATAATAACATCTTGTTTATTTAATTTAAATAATTCTTGATTATCTTCATATGTTTTAAGATTAATATTACCAATACTTTCTAAATATTTTTGAATACTACTATTATTTTCCACATAAACTTCCATATTTTGTAGGCCATATATTGAATTAATAGCTTGATCATTTTCTTTATTAGTAATAACAGCAATACTACCTTTAATTCCATTAGTAGTTTTTAAATAATTAGAATCAATATGCGTATTAAAATCAAAATAAATATCTATTTTACCTTTATTAAGAGCTTTAACTAATTTATCAATATTACGATATTTAGTAATATTAAAATAGACACCTGAAAATTCACTAAATTCTTGTAAGTATTCCGCTACAATACCACCATAATTACCACTCATAATAACTTCATAAGGTGAATTATTAATAAAACCATAATTATAATCAACACTAAGTAATCTATCTATTTCTGTATCATCTATTTTTAATGATTTAGTAAATATTTTAAATTCTTCTTCTTTAATATTTTTCTTAATATTTTCTTCCCAATTATTAAAATATTTAACAACTATATTACCAAAAATAGTATTATTAGAATTTAAAGTATAATAAACATTAACATCACTTAAATGATATACAATTTTTAAATCATTACTTAATATTTGATCGATATAAGCCATTCTTGGCAAAATAATATAATTAACTGTTTCCGGAATAGCTTTTAGTAATTCTTCAATTGTATCAAAACCATTATAGTTGATATTTATTTCTTTTAAATAACTTTTAACAAAATCTAAATCACTATTTAAAATACCAACTGTTTTGCCAACTAAATCATTATTATCATTAATAATTTCTGTATTTTTACTTATAACAACATAATGATCAGTATAAAATATTTTAGAATTATCATTAACAGTTTTAGTATAACTTAAATTAACATTATCATTATTAGTTATTTCTAATTCTTGATTAACAGCATTAATTTTAAGACCATACTCAGCCATTAAGTCATTTAAAAATGTATAAAAAACACCCTGACCATCTTTACTAAAAATATTACTATCTTTACTGACATAAACATTTTGAACATTATTGATATTTTCACTAATCCAAGTACGTTCTTCACTTGTAAGTTTATTCTTATCATTTAATATGTTAAATGTTACAATACCAATAGTAATTAGAATAACTATAACTATAATGGCCGAGATAAGCCATTTTTTCTTTTTCATTGTTTTTTACCACTACTTTCTTGGTCTTTTTCAACACTAGTAGTATTATTCCAAACTACTGAACCACTACCATTAGAGTTTCTAGCTCCAAGAGCTACAAAACCTGCATTATCGGTAACATTCTCAGTTTGAATAATAAATTCAAGATCATAAACATTAAGTTCATCTTCATTAAATAATTTGATAACTGTTTCTGCTATTAATTTAGCATCTTCTAATTTTGTTTCATCACTAAAAGTAACATTAATATAAACAATTTTTCCTTTTAATTTAGCTGATGCTTTAATTACCTTTTCATTTGCTTTTAATTCGTTTTCTATATCAGTATATAACTTAGAATCAAGTGGCACTTCTTTTGTAATATCAAGTCGATTACCATATTTATCTTTACTAGCACCATAAAAATAAGTTATAGATACCGTAGCAAAAACAATTAAACAAATAATAAGTATTATTCCTAAAACAAATAAAACCTTGTTTTCTGTCCATATTTTTTTTATTTTACTCATTTTTAAATTTTCACCTCTTTGGCAATAATATTATACTATATTATAAATTTTATGGCAAACTGTAACCATATTTGTCTAAATGTGTAAATTTACAAAAATTTAGCTTTTAATTAGTTACTTTTTCTTCTATATAATCACCATCAAGGCTAAAACTTTTAGCCGCCGTAATTTTAACTTTAACAATATGGCCGATAATATCTTTTGGCCCCTCTACATTAACAAGTTTCATCGTATCTGTATAACCATAAACTTTATCTTGATCTTTTTCACTATCACCTAAAATTAAAACTTCAACTTCTTTATTTAATAATTTTTGATTATTTTTATTGGCATAAAAATTAACTAATTCATTTAATTTATACAATCTTTCTTCTTTTTCTTTTAAAGGGGTATTATCCTCCATTAAAGCAGCAGGTGTACCTTTTCTTGGTGAAAAAATAAATGTATAAGCCCCATCATATTCACAAGTTCTAACCACATCTAACGTCTCTTCAAAGTCACTTGCACTTTCTCCGGGAAAACCAACAATAATATCAGTGGTAATAGCTACTCCTGGTATTCTTTGCTTCATTTTTTTAAATAATTCTAAGTATTCTTCTTTGGTATAACGTCGATTCATTTTCTTTAATATATTATTAGAGCCTGATTGCAAAGGTAGATGAATATAAGGCATAATATTATCATATTTAGCAATGACATCAATCATTTCATCAGTAAAATTCCAGGGATGACTAGTTACAAATCTAATTCTTTTGATACCAGTTTGAGCCACACACTCTAATAAATGGCTAAAAGTTTCACCAATATCTCGACCATAAGCATTAACATTTTGGCCTAAAAGAGTAACTTCTAAATAACCTTTATTTTTTAATTCTTTAACTTCATCAACGATATTTTCTAATTTCCGACTGCGTTCTCTACCTCGCGTATAAGGAACAATACAATAAGTACAAAATTTATCACAACCATACATAATATTAACCCAGGCTGAATATTTAGAATCTCTTGCATAATTCATTCCTTCAATTACTTCATCACTATTAGAATAAACCTCTACTACTTGTTTATCAAATTCTTGTAATAACAATTTTGGTAGTTCATATATATTATGTGTCCCAATTACAATATCAATATATTGGTGTTTCCTTCTTATATCTTCAATAACATCTTCTTGTTCACTCATACATCCAGCTATAACAATTTTAAAGTCATCTCTATTTTTCTTTAAATATTTACATTTTCCTAAAAAACCTACTACCTTATCACGAGCATTTTCTCTAATAGCACACGTATTTAAAATAACCACATTTGCATCTTCTATTTTATTAGTTTCAATAAAGCCTAATTGTTCCATATAACTTCTAATAGCTTCACTATCATGAACATTCATTTGACAACCATAAGTTCTCAAAAAAAATTTTTTATCTTTAAAAACTTTTTGATAATCTTCTTTTAAATCTATATATTTATTTTCTTTACTACTTCTATCCTTAGCAATTTTCATATCTGGTAAATGCATAAAATCACTTCCTACAAAACGTATTTTAACATAAATCACATATTATTGAAAGCGGGATGTGATTTACGGGATAAGTTTTAGGGTAGATAAAAGAAATAAAGTCAAGAATAAAAAAATATTATTAGTATTAAATCAACCAAAACCCGCTTTCAAAAAAAGATATTAAACTAATAATATCTTTCTTGCAATACTTTCGACAAATGTTGCCAAAACTTCTAATAATTCGACATTAAATACTTAATTTAGCATCTTCTTCTAAATTTTCAGGTATTTCTAATTTTCTAATTGTCTTTATTTTCATTAAATTTTCTATTAGATTTTCTTTACCACTTTCTAAGGCATTAGCTATAACTTTACCATCAAAAGTTATAGCAATATACCAATCAGTACCATAACTTATTTCACTAATATTATTTTCTAAATTATCTAGACCAAGTTTTTCATTAATATATTTAATTGTTGTTATACCTTTTTTATAATCGGCATATAAATCCAAACCTTTTCTTTTTTGTAAAATTTGACCATAAACTTTTAAATATTCTTTTTTCTTAGTCATAATTTGCTCTAATAAATTATAAGCTTCTTTTTCTTCACTATCATTTAAAGCCTGTGTTCTTAAATTAGTTAAATCAATTATTTCTTGTTTTAAATTATCTAAAAGATTAAAATCCATTAAATCACTCATCGATATTGTTACATAATGTTGCATTTTTAAATCAGGATATTTATAAGAATATTCTACTTTACCATAAGAAATATCTTCTAATGTTTTTCCACTTTTTAAAGCAATTAATTTATGATTTTGATCTAAATTATTATACATATCTGTATATTTAGAATCATCATCAAATATTTTAAATCTATATTGACTAGGTATATCACCTACCACATATTTAGAATCTAAGTGATGTAAATCGGTTATCATTACAAATTCAATATTATCCCCAACTTTTTGACTTTCAGCAATAGTAGCCTCAGCATATTTTCTTAAAAGTTCATGAACTATTTTCGATAATTCAGGAGTAAGACCATTAGCAGTTTCAATACTATGAATCATTAAAACATTGCCATTACGCATAACTGGGGAAAACATTACCACATTTTCCTCTTTATCTTTAATTACTATTCCCCCACCATATTCAGTAGTAGCACAATAAGTTAAAAGCGAATTATTATTACCATGATTATCAGCATTACCATTTGGTCTAAAACAACAATTTGTTTTATGCCCAGCCGTTAGAATTTGCCGATCTTGGGGATGAAAAACACTTAGTGTATAATCCTCTTCTTGTACAGTTATATCAGGAAATTTTTTAGTAAGCAAACCATTCATTTTTCTTGAAAGTTCAACTGCTCTTTGAGGAGCCGTATCAGGATTAATTACATATTGAAAATCTTTTCCCACATATTCAAAAACATCACTTTGCATAAGTAATTCATCTTCAACTCCTAAATCAGGAATTTTTCGCATTTGATCAACATATTCAATAATTTTTTTGATTTGTGTCACATTTAATTTAGTTTTTAATTTACTTTTATTTTGTATTTTTAGAAATTCTTCACTAATAATGTCCCACTCATTAAATGCCCGACTAAAATACTTATTAAAAATAATCCATAATTCAGCTTTATATGTGACAAAACTTGCAGTAATTTCTTCTATTTTTTCTTTTTTCTCTTTTTCACTTAAACTACTATCATTTTGAATAGCTAAAATTTGCATATCAATTTCAGCCTTTTTTTCTTCATAACCACCGATAAAATTTCTAATAGGGGTATTTTTTACTTTATAGTTTTCCCCAAAAAGTAAATTAATTAATTCTTCATTTATAACAGGAATATAGCCTTTACCATCCCTTTGAAATAAAACACTATTAATATCAATTTCTTTAAACATACTAACTAAATTTCTAAATGAAATATCACCATAACTTTTAGCTACATTACTATTTAATAAGTCAATGCTTCGTCTATAACCTAATGTCAAATAAATATTAAAAGCTAAATTAAATAAAGAAAAATTATTTTCTGAATAATTAGAAGACTTTAACTTTTCTTCTAATAAAGCTATTATTTCTCTAATATGTTTAGGATTAACTTTATTTAAAATGTTTTCAGACAAACCAGATACAAACATCCAATCATCAATTGATGATATACTGGCAAATTTAAGATTAAAATCTACCATTTTATCTGATTTTGATATACACCATTTAGTAATTTTTCTTTGGCCAGTTAAAAGTTTATCAATTACTAAACTTGCTTTTTTACCATCATTAATTTCCTTACCATAATCATTTTTGATTCGTTCAATTAAATAAGTTTTTTTCTCCTCTAAATCCGGAGAAGTTAAATTACTTTGATTATATTTAGAAATTAATTTTATATAGAAATTATAATCATAAGAATCATAATTTTTAAGCACATAAAGAAAGAATTTTTGATATTCTTCTACACTTTGGATAGTAATTTCATCTAATACTTGAATAATATTTAATCTAACAAATTGTAATTTAAGAAATTTTTCTAAATCTAATTTAGAATATAAAACTTTTACATCTTCTAATTTATAAGCATTATAATCAAAAGCATTAATTTTATCAAAAAGATTATTGGCTATACATTTTTTTAACCATTGATTATCCATTAAAACAGGATAATCAGATGACAAATGATATTCAAGACAAAGAGATAAAAAATATTGCATTAATTCAAAATCATTAGCCCTAGTAATTGCATCATTCACAATATTCATAAATTCATTGATAAACCTACTTTTGTTACTACCAAAATAATCATTTCTTTGATTATTATCTATTTCATTTAAATATTCTTTAAATTTAGGATTATTTATTAATACTTTTAAAAATTTACTATCAACATCTTTAATTTTAGCAAAATCGTTATCATTTCTTAACAAATTAATGATTATATCTATATTGTTAGTAATAATACTTGCATTAAAATAACGTAAAATATTATTATTTTTACCTTTACTATTCTTAATAAAGAAACGATTTTCTTTAATAATTAAATTAAATAATTTTTGACTATTTTGGGCTTTTTTAAAAAATAAATTTAAATTATAATCAAAAGCTGTTTTTAATAATTTTTTTAAAACATCATCATTTAATAAATCAATATTTATATATTCAGGAATATAATATATTATTTCTAACATTTCATCAATTCGAGGTGAATTTAAAATAGCATTAATAAGACTAATTGAAATACTACCATTTAAATCATACAGGGTTATAATATCTCCATTTTGTAATTTAGCTAAGGCATCAATTTCAATAGTATCAAATTTAAAATAACTGGCTATTTCATCTTTGACCTTCTTTTCTTCATCTTGCAAATAATCATTAAAATTACGCATTTTTATCAGCCTTTTCTACTTTGGTAGCATAAGTTATTTGACCGTAATTTGGCACAAATAAAACTTTATTATTTTCTTGCCATTTTTCTTTGGGATTAAGACAATTGACAATTTCAAAAAAATAGGTCTCGGTATCATCACCAATTATATATCCATAACCTTTTTCTTTTTTAAACCATTTTATCTTGCCAAATATTTTTTCCTTCATAACTTATATACCCTATTCTTAGTATTAATTATATCAATATTTAGAGTTATAGTAAAGTAAACATAATTATTTATTTCTATTTAAATTTTTCCGAATATTTATTTTAAACTTTGGATAAGCATTTTTAATATGACGATATAATAAATTGTTATTTTCTAACCAATTAGAAACTCGTTTTTTAATAATCTCAGTATTATCAACATTATGTTTTTTAATTTCATCTTTAATTTTATTCATAACATTAAATGATAATATATTATCAACAATATAAATTAATAATAAACAAATTGTAATAATAATTCTTGTATTTAAAGAAATTAAATTAATTAATTTAGAAAATAAAGGATTTATAAAATAAACAATTGTTGTTCCCATAATACCAAAAGGAATCATTGTTTCAAGACAAATACGACCATTAATATTATATTTTCTTTTAGAATAATCCCACCATCTAGCATGGAATAATTTTTCCATAAAATAAGAAGTAAAATATTCTAAAATAGAACAAATTAAAATAGATTTTAAAAAAACACTTAAAAAATCTTTGGTATTAGGACCGATTAAAAATAATATTCCTAAAACACCATAACCATATATAGGGCAAATAGGACCAATTAAAAAACCACGATTAACAAATCTTTTTAATTCAAATAATTTGCATACTACTTCCAGTAACCATCCTAAAAAAGAATATATAATAAATAATAAAAAATAATGTGTAAATTGTTCCATACTACCACTTCATTACTTTATATTGTAGCAACATTTCTATTAATAGTAAAGATGCTAATAATAGTATACTTATTTAGCATCACATCTATCTCATTTAAATATAAAGGTTTTTGGTTGAATTGGAAAAACTTTTTAAGTTTACTAAGAATAATATTTACTATTAACACTATAAATCTAAACTATTTTGATTTAGTAAAAATTCCTGAATACCAATAATTAATATACCTTCTTCGGTATACCAATGCTTAATATTATCTTTTACTACAATTATTTTTTTAAACTCATCCCCAATATTAAGTAATGGTTTTTCTTCTTGTATAGTTTTTTCTCTTTCTTCTAAATGTAAAGTACATTGAATATAATATCTTTTATAAGATTGATTACATATAAAATCAACTTCTAATTGTTTTCTTTTATTTTTTTCTCTTATTTCTACAATCCCAACATCCACATTATAGCCTCTTATTAATAATTCATTATATATAATATTTTCCATTAAGTGATTTTCTTCTAATTGTCTAAAATTAATTCTAACATTTCTAAGCCCAATATCTGTAAAATAATACTTACTTGGGGTAGATATATATTTTTTCCCTTTAATATCATACTTTTCAACTTTATTAATTAAAAAAGAATCTAACAAATAATTAATATATGATGTTATTGTTTGGACATTAACATCTTTAATCATATTACTAACAAATGTATTTGCTAATTTTGTAGGATTAGTAAGTGATCCAACTGATGAAGATAGTATATTTACAAGGTCATTTAAAACATCTTCTCTCTCAATGTTATTCCTTTCAATTATATCTTTTAAATATGCTGTTTCAAACAAATTACTTAAATAAGAACTTTTTTCTTCTTCGGTTTTTTTTGTTAAAATATAAGGCATACCTCCATAAACTAGGTATTCATTCCAAGCCTCTTCCTCAGTTCCTTTATAAGCAGAAGTAAATTCTTTAAAAGACAAAGGAAAAACTCTTACTTCATCACCCCGACCTCTAAATTCTGTTACTATATCAGATGATAAAAACTTAGAATTACTTCCAGTAACATATATATCAACATTTTCTATGTGTAAAAAACCATTTAATACAGACTCAAAATCAGGAACGTTTTGGATTTCATCTAATATTATATAATACATTTTTTTATCAACAATTAAACTACGAATATATTCATCAAGTACATCGGGATCTAAATATTTTTTGTTTTTTCTTTCTTCTAGATTAATTTTAATTATATGATTTTTGCTAATTCCATTAGTCAATAAATAATCTTTAAAAATTGGGTCTAATAAATAAGACTTGCCTGACCTTCTTATACCAGTAACAACTTTAATCATACCATTTTCTTTTCTATTAATTAATTTATTTAAATATATATCTCTTTTTATTTGCTTCACAATTAACCTCCATTGTATTTTTTTGGCATTTTTGCCACTTTTTTACAACGATATTATATCATACCATATAAATAATTTTCAATATTTTCATTATATTTTTTTGGCATTTTTGCCACTTTTTTACAATAAAAATCTTTTTTATTTCTTATAAAAAAAGAAGTTGTTAATAATCTACTTCTTTTCTAATTTTTCTTGACCACCCATATATGGTTGTAATACTTTTGGTATTTTTACTGAACCATCTTTTTGATAATTATTTTCAATTAACGCTATTAATCCTCTTGGCGTTGCAACAACAGTATTATTTAGTGAACATAAATATTTAGTTCCTTCACTACTTTTATATCTAATACCAAGTCTTCTTGTTTGAGCATCACCTAATATAGAACAAGAACCAACTTCAAAATATTTTTGTTGTCTTGGACTCCAAGCTTCTACATCACAAGATTTAACTTTTAAATCAGCAAGATCACCACTACAACATTCAAGAGTTCTAACTGGAACATCTAAACTTCTAAAAAATTCAACTGTATATTGCCA
>CANQVV010000039.1 GCA_947627385.1 uncultured Bacilli bacterium | reverse complement strand
CAATTTTTACTTGGTTCTCTTTTTGGATTATTCAGTTTAACTTATTTTGCAAATTTTTTGGATAATTTATTTTGCAATTTCAAAGTTAAATTAATTTAAAAATTTATAGTAAATCTGCCATATAATTTAATTATATGGCACTTGACACTCGGGGGGGGGTATTATATAATTATCTTATAAAATAGGAAGGATTGTATAATATGGAAGTAATCAACAAATATCGTAAAGAATTAATAATACTAGGAGTAATAATAGAAATAATATTAGTGCCATTAATAGTAAAAAATATAATAAGTTTAAAAAATAAAGATGGTAATGATAATAATATTCCAAGTGAAAATGAAATAGGAAAACAAGAATTTGGGATAATGTATCGGGATAATGATACAGATAGTTATAAAGCATATAGTGGAAGTATAATAGATGCAATAAATAATAAATATGTGTTAAATGTTAATAATAGTAAATGTAGTGATGGAAGTGGAGCAACAGTAACACCAAGTAGTGTACTTTCCATAAATGGAAGTACAGTAACCATAAAAAGTAATAAAACAGTATATTGTACATTGTATTTTGATTTAAAAAAATTAGAAATAACAAATGCTAATAAAGTATGTGATTTGGGAACAAGTATGAGTGTAGAATTTACCACATCAGATCCAGTAACAGAATACTATTATAGTACAAATGGAAAAGAATTTATTAAAAGTAGTGAAAATATATATTCATTACAAGGAATAAAGGATGGAAGTACACAAAAAATATATGCATACGCAAAGAGTAGTGATGGAACCCAATCAGCAACAAAAGAATTTAGTTTTACAACACAAAAAATAGGAAGTACAATTACAGCAAGCCAAATAAAGGCAAGTAATCCCAAAGATTTAAGCACGACAATCCAAGGAGATATGTACAGATATCAAGCAGCACCAGCAAGTGCCGATGAAGCAGCTCAAATGACAAACTGGATAATGTTTGGAGAAGAATGTACAAATGATTATGCAAAATTAAGTGAAGCAGATAAAATAGATAAATACATGTACAGGATAATAGGAATAACTGATGATGGAGAAATGAAACTAATCAAAGAAACGTTTATAAAAGAAGGAAGTACAAGTGGATTTTCATGGAACGATAGAAATTATGTAGACCCAGCAGAAGAAAAATACTGTATAGATGGTAAATGTCCAGATTGGCCAGATAGTGAATTATTCAAGAGACTAAATGGAACAAGTAACGGAACACAAACAGGTGATGGACAAACACTAAATAAAGAATGGACAGATATATTTGTCGATAGTGAAAAATACGACTACCTACGTTCCGGAGATGGCAAAAATGGAGGAACAAGCGCAAGTAGTTGGTATAACTTAATAAGTGATCATCAATGGTTATATGGAGATACCAACGATAGGGATGCAATAGGCAAATATAACGGAGATGCAGTGTATGCAATAGAAAGTGGAGCAATAGATACAACGCACTATGTCGGAACAAAAGGAAACATAACAAGTGAAACATACAATTGGAAAGATAATCCAACATTAACAGCAAAAATAGGATTAATGTATATGTATGATTATTATTATAGTTATTATGATGGAGTAGATGAAAACACAAGAGGAAATGCCGGAGCATATAGTAAATTAAAAAACGCATGGTTACACTTTCTAAGAGATGGATTAAATACCACACTATCTTATGAATGGTTAATGTCTAATCAGGGTACGTATAGTTCGGATTTCACGTTTACCTATACGTACTGCTTGTCTTGGACCGGCAGGTGCGACTCCCTCGGTGTAACCAGCACGTTCGAGGTGCGACCTGTCTTCTATCTTTCATCTGCAGTGAAAATCCTAGGAGATGGGACGAAAAATAGTCCATACAAAGTGATTAACAACTAAGAATTGCTATATAAAACAAACTCTCAACGGTCCCATTAACCTAACTGTGTCTGAAACTATTATAAAACAAACTCGTCAACGAAGACGTAAAAATAGAGCAAACAATCCTAGGAGAGCCCATATGGCTCTCTGTTTTGTTGCAATAAAAAAGTGCTAATGCACTATTTCATTTTATTAGCAGCTTCTATAAAACTTAAAAATAATGGATGAGGTCTTGTAGGTCTTGATTTAAATTCAGGATGAAATTGACTAGCAATAAAGTGAGGATGATTAGGTAGTTCAATAATTTCTACTAAATTAGCCTTAGTATTTATACCAGAGAAAATCATTCCATTTTTTTCTAAAAGATTTCTATAAGCATTATTAAATTCATAACGATGACGATGACGTTCTAAAATAATATCTGTTTTATAATCTTTATAAGCCAAAGTATTTTTAGTTAAACTACATTCATAGTTACCAAGTCTTAGAGTTCCACCCATATTAATAATTGCTTTTTGATCAGCCATTAAATCAATAATGGGATCATTACATAAAGGATTAAATTCTGTTGAATTAGCATCTTTAAGATTACAAACATTACGAGCAAATTCAATAACTGCTAGTTGCATTCCTAAACATATTCCTAAGAAAGGAATTTTATTAACTCTTGCATAGTTAATAGCTTTAATTTTGCCTTCAATACCTCTTGAACCAAAGCCACCGGGTACTAAGATGCCTTTGGAATTTTTAAATATTTCTTTTAAATTAGCAGATTCTTTTTCCAGCATTTCAGAATCCACCCATTTAATATTAATTTTTTTATTGATAGCGTAACCAGCATGTTTTAAAGATTCTGCTACTGATATATAAGCATCGTGTAATTCAACATATTTACCTACTAAGGCAATTTCTAGTTCACCTTTTAAATTTTCTACGGTATCTATTAAGTCTTGCCAATATTTTAAGTTTGCTCTTTTAAGTGGTAAATTAAATTGTTTTAAAATTATTTCATCAATATTTTGTTTATGATAATTAATTGGTATTTGATAAATATTATTAACATCAACTGAATCAATAATATTAGAAACAGGTATAGAACAAAATAAAGATAATTTATTTTTGATTGATTCACTTGTTTCAAAAGGTGCTCTACATACTAGGGCATCAGGACTAATACCCATATTTCTTAAATCTTTGACACTATTTTGGGTTGGTTTTGTCTTTAATTCCCCAGAACCAAAGATATAAGGGATTAAAGTACAATGAACAAAAAAGGTATTTTCTCTTCCCAGTTCATATTGGACTTGTCTTAAAGCTTCGATAAAAGGTTGAGATTCAATATCACCAACTGTCCCACCAATTTCAGTAATAACAATATCGGCATTTGATGATGTTCCAGCTTCATAAACTTTATTTTTAATCTCATTAGTAATATGCGGAACCATTTGAACAGTAGCTCCTAAATAGTCACCTTTCCGTTCTTTTTCAATTACTGATTTATAAATTTTTCCACTAGTAATGTTTGATGAATAATTTAATTCTTCATCAATAAATCTTTCGTAATGGCCTAAATCTAAATCAGTTTCACAACCATCATAAGTGACAAAAACTTCTCCATGTTGTATCGGATTCATGGTTCCCGGATCCACATTAAAATAGGGATCAAACTTTTGCATGAATACTTTGTAGCCACGTGATTTAAGCAAAAGGGCAATACTTGATGCAGTAATACCTTTGCCCAGCCCAGAAACTACACCCCCAGTTACGAATACGTATTTAGTCATAATTACCTCCCAATAAAAAAACTAATAATTCGTTTTTGAGAACTATTAGGCTCTCTTTAATTATAAAAAGAAATATTATAATGGGCAATATTTATTTCTAGATTTTGACAAATTTTAACAAAATAAAAAAATTGTCATTTCGTGTATTCTAAAATATTAAATTGTATGATAGAATATTAATAGTAAGGTGGCATAACAATGACAAGAGAAACTTTTTTACTATTTGCAATTGCATATTATTTCTTTACAATAGTTGTTGTTGTACTAGTTTTATTATTTATGGATAAAAAATATAAAAAATCTTTGGATAATGAAATAAATGCTTTGGAAAGAGAAAAAAATTTAATTATATCAAGTAGTATTTTGTCAGAATTAAATAAAGTTGAAGTATTAGTTAATAATGCTGAATTAAAAAAGAAATATCGTTCTTGGGTTAAAAGATTTGAAACTATTAGAGATAAAGAAATTCCAAAAATTACTGATGAAATTATTGCATTACAAAATGATTTTAATGAAAAAGAGTATAAAAAATTAAAGGAGAGTTTAATCGATGTTGAACTTAAAATAAGTCATTTAAAAACGAAAGCTGATTTTTTACTAGATGAAATAAGAGAAATAACTTTATCTGAGGAACGTAATAGAGAAACAATTATTAAATTAAAAGCTGATTATCGGGAAATTAGAAATGTTTATAATAATCATGAAGAAGATTTTAAAATTATTAAAGTTCCTCTTGAATTACAATTTGAAAATGTTGATAAATTATTTAGTGCTTTTGAAGATGCTATGGAAAAAAATGAATATTTAGAAGTAGGTAAAATAGTTAAAGCTATTGATGATACTATTGGTAATTTAAAAGTAGTTATTAATGAAACTAAGTCAATAGTTAATTTAGGTAGTGTTTTAATACCTAAAAGAATTGAAGATATAAATAATATTTATCATAAAATGAAATTAGAAGGATTTAACTTAGATTATTTAAATATTGAATATAATATTGAAGAAGTTAATAAAAAAATTCAAGATGTATTTAGTCGTTTAAATGTTTTAAATGTTGTTGATTCAGTTTTTGAACTTAAAACAATGCTTGATTATTTTGATTCATTATATAATGATTTTGATAAAGAAAAATTATCTAAAACTTTATATGAAGATTATAAAAGAAGTATTTTAATAAAGGTTAGTAAATTAGAAAAGATAAATAATGAATTATATCGAAAAATTGATGATATTAAATATAGCTATGATTTATCAGATGATGAAGTTTTAGTTATTGGTGAAATTAAAGAAGAATTTTCAAGTATTAGAGAAGGTTATGATCGAACTGTTGAGATGGAAAGAAGCAAAACTTTGGCTTATACAAGACTTAATAAGGAAATGGAAGCTTTAAATAATCGTCTTGCTAAAAATGAAGAGAAATTAAATGTGGCATTAAGAACTCTTGGAGGTCTTAAAGAAGATGAACTAAGAGCCAGAGATCAACTTGATGAAATTAAAGATATCTTAACCCAAGCTAAGGATAAAGTTCGAACTTATAAATTACCAATTGTACCGAAAAATTATTATGTAGAGTTATCCGAAGCAACCTTGGCAATTAATGAAATGATTAAAGAATTAGATAAAAGACCAATATCAATAAAAACTTTAAATTTAAGAGTAGATACAGCAAGAGATTTAGTTTTAAAAGTTTATAATACTATTAATGAAACAATAAAGACAGCTAAAATGGCTGAAACTGCAATTGTTTATGGTAATCGTTATCGTTTAGTAAATAAAGATGTTGATTTAGGTTTAACCAAAGCTGAAAATTCATTTTATAAAGGTAATTTTAAAAATAGTTTAGAAAATGCTATTAATGCTATTAATATTATTGAACCAGATATTCATAAAAAACTATTAGAACAATATAAATAACTCAATAACTGAGTTATTTTTTATCACCTAATTAAATTTTTGGCATAAAATATAGTAGGGATTAAAATTCCTTAATAAATTTCTCCTAGCAAAGTAGTGTAATACTTGAAAGGAGTATAAATCATGAGATATAAGCGAATTTGTTTTATAATGTTATTATTTATTTTATATATAGTTTTGATTCCTAGTTGTTATGCTTACCTTAATTCAAATTTAAAAATTGAGGGAATGTCAAATATTACTGGTAATTGGAATGTGAAAATAACTGATGTCGTAGCTACCCAAGTTTGTGATAAATGTACTTCTGGTGAACCATCATTTACAGATATGGAAGTATCATTTAGTGCTAGTTTATTTAAACCAGGTGATTCAGTTACTTATGAAGTTACTATAAAAAATACTGGTAATATTGATGCAATTTTATCTGATGCAACTTCTACTTTGGAAGAAAGTGATGAAGATAATCCAGTTAAAGTTACAATTTCAAGGCCAGTTGAAATTTTAGAAGCTGGATCTTCAACAATTGTTTTTGTTACTATTCATTATGATGAAAATGTTACTGAAATACCATTAAATAATGTTCATAATTTTTCTTTTAATATCAACTATGTTCAAAAGAATGATTAATTAATAATTTATTCTTTATATATAAAATATATGCTATTGCACTATATTTTGATTATGTAGAAGAAATTAAATGGGGATTTAAATCCCTTTTTAATTTTAAAAAAATTCTTGCATAATTAAAACTAATCCATTATAATAAGTTTTGTTTTTTTGGAAAGAAGTGAAATTTATGGAAATAATTACCCAAGTTGAACTAGATGATATTAGAAATTTAGCTAGTAAAATTAATGAAAAAGAAGATCAATATCAAGAATATAATAATTTAGTATTAAAGTTATTAGCTAAATCAAAAAAAATTAATAGATTAAAAAATCCTTTACAATCTTTAAAGATAAGATTTTGTTTAGAATTAATTAGTCACTTTAGAGATATAAGAGATGATGATTTAGCTAGATTATTTAATTTACCCGATTACATCTTAAATAATTATAATATTTTATTACAAGAATTAACTTATATCGTTAGTCAAGAGAAATGTACTTATCCAGTTATTGAAAATATGACTAAGGAATTAGTTAGTCAATTAGCTATTGATATGATGAATATGGAAGATGATAATAGAGCCCTTATTAATGAATTATTAGCTTTTGTATATTCTAAACATATGCCAGTAGAAAATATAACTGCTGATATTCCTTTAAATAATTATGAAGGAATGGCTGAGGAAGTTAGATTTACTGGTAGCCGTGATAATCGTAGTTTAAATAATAGACGTTAATGTCTATTATTTTTTGTGTTTTTTTGCTATAATTATATCTATAATAAACGGATGTGATAATATGATTTATTTAGATTATAGTTCAACTTGTCCAGTTTCTCTTGATGCACTTGATACTTATAATAGAATAAGTAAAGAATATATTGCTGTACCATCTTTAAATAATAAAGTTGGTGAAAAATCGAAAAAAATATTAGAAAATGCCACCAGAGAAATAAGTGATATGTTTCATATTATGGATAGTGAAATTATTTATACTAGTGGAGCCTCTGAGGCTAATAATATGGCTTTAATTGGAGTAGCCCTTGCTAATCATAAAAAAGGTAAACATATTATTGTTTCTAAATTAGAATATAAAACAATTTATAAAATATGTGATTATTTAACTACCTTAGGATTTGAAATAAGTTATGTTGATAATGATGAAGATGGTTTAATACTTTTTGATGATTTAAAAAGGAAAATTAGAAAAGATACTATTTTAGTTAGCATTAGTGCAGTTAATTATGAAACAGGAGTAAGACAACCATTAAAAATGTTACGGCAAATAATAAAGAAAGAAAATCCTAGTACTTTATTTCATTCCGATTTAAGTCAAGCAATAGGTAAAACCTCAGTAAATTTTCGAGATATAGATTTAGGTAGTATTTCTAGTCATACAATTTATGGACCAAAAGGAATAGGCTTTTTATATGTTAATAATACTGTTAAATTAACACCTCTTTTATATGGTAATAAAAATCCTTTATATAAACCTGGTGTTATGCCTATTCCTTTAATAGCAAGTATGAAAGATGCATTAAAATCTGCAATTAAAGATTTAGATAAAAGAGAAAGATATATTAATTTATTAAATGAAAGAATTGTAAATAAAATAAGTAATATACCAGGAATTAAAATAAATAAAACTAAATATTCTATTCCGCATATTTTAAATATTAGTTTTGATAATATTGTAGCAGAAAATTTAGTAACTAATTTAGCTAATAAGGGAGTTATAGTTAATTCCAATTTTAGTAATGAAATATCTAGTAGTGTAATGGCAATTTATAATGATTTAGAAAGAAGTAAATCAACACTGCGTATTAGTTTATCTCATTTAACCACAGTATTAGAAATTAATAGATTTTTAGAGATTTTTGAGTTAGAATATAACGGTCTTAATAATTTAATTGGTGGGTGATTATATGCAAAAAGTAATATTTTTAAAATACGGTGAACTTTCTACTAAGAAAGATAATCGTAATTTTTTTATTAAAATTTTAAATGACACGATTAAGAAAAAATTACAAGATAAAGTAGAAGTAAGTTATGACTTAGGAAGAATGTTTATTATTCCTAAGAATGATAATTTTGAAGAAGTAATAACAAAATTACAAACTATTTTTGGCATTCATGAAATAGTAGTAGCTTATCGTTTAGAAAATAAAGATTTAAATGATATAAAAAATAATTTAATTACTATTTTACAGGATAAGAATTTTAAAACTTTTAAAGTGGAAGTTAAAAGAAGTGATAAAAATTATCCAATTCATAGTATGGAACTTCGTAAAATTTTTGGCGCTACTATTTTAAAAAATAAACAAAATATTAAGGTTGATGTTAATAAACCAGAAGTAATTATAAATATTGAAATAAGATTAAAAGAAGTATTAATTTATTTTGATAGTATTAAAGGTTTAGGAGGTTATCCTGTATCATCTTTGGGTAAAGGTATTTTAATGTTAAGTGGTGGTATCGATTCACCAGTTTCTGGTTATCTCACAATAAAAAGAGGAGTTAAATTAGAAGCTATTTATTTTGAAAGTCCTCCTCATACTAGTGATTATGCTTTGGATAAAGTAAAAAAATTAGCTAAATTACTAGCACCATATAATAATGATATTAAATTACATATTATTAATTTTACCGAAATTCAAGAAGCTATTTATAAAAATATTCCTCATGAATATTTAATTACTATTATGCGTCGGATGATGTATCGAATAAGTGCTATTGTAGCTAGCAGGATTAATGCTAAGGTAATAGTTAATGGTGAATCAATTGGGCAAGTAGCTAGTCAAACTTTAACTAGTATGAGTGTTATTAATGAAGTAGTGAAAATACCTGTTATAAGACCAGTTGCCTGTTTAGATAAATTAGAAATAATAGATATAGCTAAAAAAATAGGTACTTATGATACAAGTATTTTACCTTATGAAGATTGTTGTACAATTTTTGTGCCTGATCATCCCGTTATTAATCCTGTGAAAAATAAATGTGAAGAATATGAAAAATTAATTGATTATGAAAATATGATATATAATGCAGTTAAAAATAGAAAAGTAATTACTATTAAAGAAATAGAAGATAATATATACAAAGATTTATTATAGTATGAAAATTAAATCTCAATCCATAATATAAATGGTGAGAGATATGCTAAAAAATAAACAAATATATAAAGGATCTGATTTTTTAAATAATAATTTTAAAGAACGAATGAATAATTATTTTAATCCTTATGAATATAATTTTGAAAGTAATTTAAAGGAATATAAAAATTTAGAATATAATTTTAAAAGTAAATCTCATGAAATACGTAAGAAAATAAAATAATTATTCTATTTATATAGTATAAAAAAATTAGAATTATGAAAATACTACTTTTTTGTTATAGAAATGTCTAAAAGAAAATTATTATTTTAGACATTTATTTTTATTTTGTTTTTGTTATTGATGATTGATTTTGGATAAGGTTCTCTTTTGTCTGGTCGATATAATAAATAATCTATACTAGTATTATAAAAATCAGCTAACATATTTATTTTTTCTAGGGGAATAATATTAACACCTAATTCATTACGACTATATTGAGGTTGAGTAACATTTAAATATTTAGCAATTTCTAGTTGTGATATATCACGATCCTCTCTTATTTCTTTTAGTCTATTGGTATTCATAAATTCACCAATTTAATTTTACAATATACGTCAGAAGAATATTTATTATGTGGTACTTGACACTCGGGGGGGGGTATTATATAATTATCTTATAAAATAGGAAGGATTGTATAATATGGAAGTTAATAACAATAATAATTTACATAATATAACAAAATGGAATTAATAACATATACATAAATACGATAAATATGATAAAATAAAGAAGTAAGATATACATTAAAGAGTAATAATTTATCCATAATAATAAAAGGAGTAAAGATTTATGGAAGAAAATAAACATTCAGAAAAAAAGAAAACGATAATAACATTAACAATAGGAATATTAATAATGTTAGTATTAGTAATAAGTTCAACCTATGCTTATTTTCAAGTAAATACAGCAAATAATAATACTTCATCAAATATAACAGCAAAAGCAGGAAAAATAGGTTTAGCAACATTAAAACAAGGAATAAGTAATTTGCATATAAAATTAACAAATAATGATATGTCATTAAATAATGCTAATAAAGAATATTATGTTGATGATGAAGAAAATTATGTAGATAATAATGTAGATGGAACACATGTAATATCATCAATTCAAATAACAGATGGAGATACTGATACCAATTATAAATGTAGTGCAGATGTAGTAATAACACTTAATACAGCAGAAGGAAGTATGGGAAGTGTAATAGAAAAAGGAGATATAATACTCAAAATAGAATCGGAAGAAATAGATTTGTATGATATAAAAACAAATAATCCAAAAACAATTAATGTAGCATTTAATATGTATGGAAATGATACAAAAAATATAGGAATATATGCCAAATTAATAAATAAGGAAACAAGTCAAATATATTTAGCAGGAAAGACATTAAATGTTAATATCAAAACGCAAAATATCAAATGTAATGTGATAGTAGATGATAAAAAAGTAGCCAAACTTAGAAGTAAAGATACCCAAGGATATTTAAGTCCAACCATCCAAGGAGGAATGTATCGATATCAAGCAGCATTTGAAGATAGTGATTCATCAGAAATGACTAATTGGATATGTTTTGGAACAACCGAGAATTGTGGAGCAAATGATGAGTTAATAGATAAATATATGTACAGAATAATAGGAATAACTCCAGATGGAGAATTATATTTATTAAAGGAAACTTTTTTGAAAGAAGAAAACTCAACAGGATTTGCTTGGAATGATGAATATCAAATAAGTGGTAGTGGAGCTGATGTATGTCCGAATGGAATATGCCCAGAATGGAATGAAGCAGACTTGTTTCAAAGAATAAACGGAACAGCAAACGGAACAAAGTCTGGTAGTGGTGATGCTAACGATGGAATAGATAATGATACAGATATCTTTGTCGATAGTGAAGAATACGACTACTTGCGTTCCGGAGATAATGTAAATGGAGGAACAAGTGCAAGTATATGGTACAACTTAATTTCCGATCACGAATGGATGTATGGAGATACAGTTGATAAATCAAGTATATATAATGGAGATACAGCATACAAAATAGAGACAGGAAAAAAAGAAACAACATACTATACCCAACAACCAGCAGACTCAACAACAGTAGTAGAAGAAACATATAAATGGCCAAATACAAATAAAGTAAAAGCCAAAATAAGTTTAATGTATATACACGATTATATATATGCATATCCCGGAGGAACCCCAGAAAATGATAGTACAGCCAAAAATGCCTGGGTATTTTTCCAAAAAGATGAATACAACTCTTCACCCATTATGGAATGGTTAAGTGTTCGGTGCGGTGTGATTACACCGTACCTCGAGTATATGCGTGCACGGAACATAAATAGCACCGGTACCGTTAATCGTCCCCCTTTGAATAGCAATCCTGCCGCGCGCCCTGTCTTCTATCTTTCATCAAATGTAAAAATTAAAGATGGAGGAGAAGGAACCAAAACAAATCCGTTCATCTTGGATGTTAAATAAACTCGTCAACGAAGACGTAAAAATAGAGCAAACAATCCTTAGGAGACCCTTTTGGGTCTCTGTTTTGGTTTTTTCTTGCAAAATGATAATAACTATAATAAAATAATGCTTAGGTGGTAATATGTTGA
>CANQVV010000038.1 GCA_947627385.1 uncultured Bacilli bacterium | reverse complement strand
ATATGAGTACCGTAGGGGAAGAACGTTTTGCGGCTTCTCATTACATAAATGAATACTTTAATTTAAAAGGAGCAGACTCATCAGAATATATCTTCGCGTCAAATACAATAAATGCTCCAAGTGAAACTAAAGGTGGTATCTTATCAACTTTTAGACAAAAAATTCGTATATTTTCATCACGAGAAAAATTAAGTGAAATGTTATCTTATAGTGATTTTGATTTAAAATCTATAGGTACCCAAAAAACTGCTGTTTTCTTAATTATTCATGATGAAAAAACAACTTATCATAGCTTATTAACTGTCTTTTTAAAACAATGCTACGAAACCTTAATAGATGTCGCTAAAAATAATAATGGTAAATTACCAATTAGAACTAATTTTATTCTTGATGAATTTGCTAATATGCCTCCATTAAGTGATGTAGATTCTATGGTTTCTGCCGCGCGTAGTAGAGATATCCGCTTTACCTTTATCATTCAAAACTTTTCCCAACTAAATGATGTCTATGGCAAAGAAGTAGCTGAAATAGTAAAAGGTAATTGTAATAATTGGATATATTTAATTAGTACTGAAATGGCTGCTTTAGAAGAAATAAGTAAAATGTGTGGAGAAGTAAAAAGTAAAGAAAAAGATAAAACAGCTTCAACTCCTTTAGTAACAATAACTGATTTACAAAAAATGAAATTATTTGAAGCTATTATAATTAGATCTAGAATGTCGCCATTTAAAACTGAATTAGAACCTGATTTTAAAATGGATTGGGGTATCGAAAGAAAACAATTAAATTTTCCCCATCGTGAACCTAAAAAGGTTGGCATATTTGATATTAAAAAATATGTATCTGAAGAAAAAAGAAAACAAATGCTAGAAAATAATCCTGAAGGAGCTAATGCTAATCCATTCAATAGTTTCCCTGGACCAGGAGGATTTCCTAATCCTTTCATGAATCCGTTTGCCACTCAACAACCAATGAATGGTTTACCAAATTTAAATGGTCCAAAAGGTTCCCTTACAAGTGAAGACATCGACAAAATGATTGCCGACATAGATAAAAAATTAAAAGAACTTGATGAAGAAGAAGCACTTGAAAAAGAAAACCAACAAAATAAAGAAGAACAAGCTCAAAAAGAAACAAAAAAACAACCAAAAGAAATTAATGACAATCCCAAAATAAATATTGATACCGATTCAATAATTATGAATGACAACGCTATAACAGATGATGAATTTTTCGATGATTTCTTTCATGACGAATAATTCATCTTTTTTATTTAAAAAATATTAATTTTTTAGACCAATATAATAAATCTAAATAATTAAAAAACATAATTTAAAATAGGTGGTCTAATGAAAAGAATTAGTATAAACAATTATCATGAATCAATGGGCACTTTAATTGATTTATCCAAAAATATAGATTATCAAATTGAACATGATCCAAGAGCAATAAATATACCTTATCAACAACTTATGTTACATTACGAAGAATATTTAAAAAAAGATAAACCTTATTATTTAACTTGTTCCAAAGGCATTCATAGTAGTAAAGCAGTAGCTGTATTAGAATACTTTGGCTATGATGTTACTCAAGTAATTAAATAAAGATACTTTTAACTAAAGTCTTTTTTTTGTATAATAAATATAGGTGAATTAAATATGGAATATATAATAATCGCATTATTAACAATATTAATAATAATTTCAATAATTATATTAATAAAAATAGTTAAAAATAATAAAAGTGATTTAGTGGTAACAGAAAAATTAGGAAGCTTTGAAACAAATCTAACCAAAGAATTAGGAGATTTTAAATATGATTTTTCTAATAATTTAAAAAAAGATTTTACTGATTTAAATGATCGAATTGAAAAAAGATTATTGTTAATGAATGAAAAAATGAATACTAGATTAGAAGAAAATTTTGATAAAACGACTAAAACCTTTTCTTCAGTCTTAGAAAGGATTTCCAAAATTGATGAAGCTCAAAAAAAGATTGATAGCTTATCAACCGAAATAGTTTCCTTACAAAGTGTTTTAACTGATAAAAAAACAAGAGGAATATTTGGAGAAGTTAACTTAAATTATATTTTATCTAGTGTTTTTGGCGAGAATAATGATCACATATATGAACTTCAATATAAATTATCTAATGGTTCAATAGCTGATTCAATAATTCATGCCCCCGAACCTTTAGGTAATATTTGTATAGATTCAAAATTTCCTTTAGAAAATTACGAAAAAATGACTAATAAAAATCTAAGTAAAGAGCAAAGAGAATATGCCACTAAGTTATTTAAAATAGATGTCAAAAAACATTTAAATGCTATAGCAAGTAAATATATTATTGATGGAGAAACTACAAATCAAGCTATAATGTTTTTACCAGCTGAAGCTATCTTTGCCGAAATAAACGCCTATCATCCTGATTTATTAAAAGAAGCTTATAATAAAAGAGTTTGGATAACTTCTCCAACAACCTTAATGAGTACCTTAACAACCGTTCATATGATAATTAAAAACTTAGAACGAAATAAATATGCTAAAGTAATTCAAGAAGAATTAAATAAACTTTCATTAGACTTTGCTAGATATAAAGAACGTTGGGATAAACTATCAAGAAGTATAGACACCGTAAGTAAAGATGTAAAAGATATTCATATAACAACCGAAAAAATTACTAAACGATTTGATTCAATTCATAAAGTTGAATTTATCGAATCTAATAATGACCAAGAAAAAATAGAGATTCAAAATCAATAAAATCTCTATTTTTTTAACGAATATAAAATTGATACCAAGCTAAAACAAAAATACCTAAAATCATACAATAAATAGAAAATTTCCATAACTTACCTTTTTTAACCCAATCACTTAACCATTGATAAGAAAAATAAGTAACAATTAAAGCGGCAATTAAACCAGCCAAATAAGGTAGTAATAAAGAAGTAAAATTACCAGCTTCCATTAAATCTAATACGCCTAGACCCATAGAAGCTAAACTAACTGGAAAATATAACATAAAAGTATATTTTAACGAAGTGTTCCTTGATAAACCACATAATAAACAACCAACTAAAACAGTACCACTTCGACTAATACCAGGCATTAAAGCAATCATTTGTAATAAACCAATAATAATTGCATCCTTAACTGTAATATCATTATCATTCTTTTTCCCATTACTATTACGAACTAAGAATAAAGCTAAAGCCGTAATTAAAAAGGCTATACCAAGTAAAACTAAATTTTCTGAAAAACTGTCAATCTTATCTTTAAAAATAACTCCTCCAATTCCTACTGGAATTGAACCCAAAACAATCAACCAACAATATTTAAAATCATTAAAACAATTCTTTCTTTCTTTTTTCACAAAAAGATAAGTAAAAAAACTTTTAATTAATTTAATAATATCTTTTCTAAAAATAAATAAAATAGCTAAAAATGAACCAAAATTAACAAATATTTCAAAATTAACATCATTAAGCATATTTGTATTAAAAATATTTTTAATTAATACTAAATGTCCACTACTAGAAATCGGTAAAGGTTCAGTAATTCCTTGAATAATTCCTAAAATAATGTACTTAATAAAATCTAACATTTTCCACACTCCATTCTAATACATTATATAATAAAAAATCATTTTAAGAAATAAAATATTAAAAGGAGTAAACAAATGAATAAAATATTTCCATTATTAATAAGTATAGTTCTTACAAGTATAGGTTTATTATTTACACTAATTTACTTAAATTTACTTACTATGGGGTATACTTTTTGGGATTATGTTTATTTTATTATTAGAAGAATCGAATGTGACTTCTTATTTATAGGAATTTTTTTATTCCTTATCCTAATTAGAAAGAGGGCTAAAACTAAATGAATTATTACTATGATATTTTAATTAATTTAGAAGAAGAATATTATGAATTTTATGAATGGGAAAAAAAAGATGAAATAATACCTATTAAAAAAATTCCTATTTATAAAGTAGATCATCAAACTATTTTAGACTTTTTACAATACGAAATAACTATATCTAATTCTTTATTAACTGAATTAATAGATAAAACTATTGTAAAAAACAGTAAAGAAAAATTAACTTGTTTATTATTAACTGATTCTAAAACAACCCTATGTGTAGAATTAAATAAAAATGGCAAAGTTATTTATAAAAGTAAACTACTAGTAGAAGATGAAAATAATATTAATGAAATATCTTCATCATTTTCTTTAACCCAAGTAGATTATCAAACAGGAAAGTTATTAACTAAAAGAAATAATCTAAGAAGAATTGAAAAAGAAATAAATATAATTAAATTAGAATTAAATAATTTAAGATTAAATAAAAATGATGAAAAATGCTCTTATCTTTACTATGAATTATTTCATGATTTTAATAATAATTATTTAGATAAAATAGAAAAAATGAATGAAGAATTAAATAAAGCATCTTATAAAGTTATCCACCGTTTATATCATTTAATAAATTTAACTAATAAGGAAAAATTAATATGAAAAAAATTATTATCTTACTTTTATTTATTATTTTTATAAGTGGATGTAGTAAATCTGATGCTAGTTTTGAAGTAAAACATTATTTAAATAAATTTAAAAATCATGATAAAGAAGTAATGGCCTCTTTAGATGAGTTATTAACTTTAGAAAGTTTAACTAATGAACAAAAAGATTTATATCGTTTAATTATGAAAAAACAATATAGTGATTTAGAATATAAAATAGTTGAAGAAAATTATAATGGTGATGAAGCTGTATTTAAAATTAAAATAACAGTTTATGATTATGTAAATAGTAAAAAAAGAGCTTTAAAAGAAATAGAAGAAAATAAAGAACAATATAATACTTTAGAAAAAAGAATGAATAAAGAATTAATAGAAATGGAAAAAGAAGATAAAAGAATTAATTATACTTTAACTTTTAATTTATTTAATGTAAATGACAATTGGGTCTTAGAAACACCTAATACAGAATGTTTAGAAAAAATACACGGAATATATGAATACGAATTAGATAATCTATCTTTTTCTTAATTATTTAAAATATAAATATAATAAATATTATCTTTAATAATGTAATAATTATTATGATAATTAAAAATATTTAAATTATAATTAATTGCCATATTGATTAGATCTTTTAAATTAGTTAAATATATTATTTTATTATTATTTATAAAAGGATCATTTAAAATAGTAATAATTATATCTTTGTTATTTTTTAAAAGAGTATACTCATTATTTTGTTTAATATTATTTTTGATAATTAAAATTATAGTTGCGATAATGATAATAAGAAATATCCCACTTTTATTAAAATCATTATTTTTATTATCATTATTTAAAATATTATTAACTTCATCCATAGTTATTTCTATAATATTTTTATTAATAGGAATTGTTAATAAAACATAAGGTTTATCTGTATTATCTAGATTAATATTAAGCTTAACCTCTAAATAAGTTTCAGTTTTAATATCATAATATTCTTGAAAAGATTTAACATAATTAACATAATATTGATAATCTAAATTATAAACTTTATTTATAACTAATTCCTTTTGATATATATTTTTATTACTTTCTAAATTAAAATCTTTTGTCCAAATAAGTTTAGTACCATTATCAGCATAACTTTTTAATGTAACAGTTATATCATATGAATAATTAATATTTTCATTAGCATAGTTTTTTAAATAATAATTAAAATAGACATCAATACTTTTAATAGAGTTTGCTATATAATAATTATTAGAGGTTATTTTATCATTAGAAAAATAAATATTAGGCTTTAAAATAACTTCATAATAAGTCTTATTTACTAATTGATAAGAGTTATTTTTTTCAAAACAATCTTTATTTAACAAAATAATACCTATACCAAAAAGAAGAATACTTAAAATAATTAGTATTGAACTGTACCCAATAGAATGGACAAAGAAAAAAAAGGGAATGGTAACTTCAATAGAAATAATATAAACTGATATTCAGAAGAAAGGAGTGTCAGTTTTACTATGGATATACACGAAAAGGAATTAGCATTAAATCAAATATTGAAAGAAATAGAAATGTTGGAAAATTTTATAGAAGAAACAACAAGCACATATTATCTTCCTAAGACAATTAGAGTAAATGGAATTCAACTAGAAATAAGCACATTTGATTTAATACAAACTATAAAAAGTGATTATAAAAATATTGTTTTGAAAGATTTTTATGATGAAATAGAAGAAATTTTTTAATTCATTTTGTTTTGTTATTGGCAAATAATAATAATTTTTAACAAAATAAATTAATTGTTTTTAGTAGGATAATTACCAGTAATAGAATATTGATAATATTCTTCGGGAGTTAATTTTGCTAATCCCATTTGAGGTCTTTCTTTATTATAATAATATATATAAGTATCTATTATTTCTTTTACCTCTTCAAAAGTTTGACAATTACTAATGTCAATTTCATCCTTCATATGACCATGAAAAGATTCTTGTGGAGCATTATCCCAGCAATTTGCTTTTCTAGACATTGATTGTCTTAAATTGTTATCTTTTAATAAATCTTTAAAAAGTATTACTTTATAATGAATACCTTGATCAGAGTGAATAAGAGAAGATGTTTTTAGTTCACTTTTATGATTTATAATTAATAAGTTAACTGTTTCTAAGACAAAATCTTCTTCCATATTTTGGCTTAAAACATATGCCAATATTTCTTTTGTATAAGCATCTTTTATAGAAGATAAATAACATTTTTGATGATTGCTATAAAATAAATAAGTAATATCAGTTAAAAGAACAACTCTTGGACCATAATCTCTAAATTTCCTTTCTAATAAATTTGGAGCAATTGTACTTTCTTCTAGTGCTTTTATCATTTGTTTATAAGGATTAGGTTTTCTTATTGGACAAAACAAACCATATTTTTTCATTAATCTTCTAACTTTTTTAAGATTCATTTTATGATTTTCTCTATTTAATATCATGCATATTGTTCTAGCACCTTTTTTGATATTTTTTCTTTTATAAACTTCTAATATTAATTCAAAATATTTTTGATCTTGTAATTCTTTAGAATTATTTTTCTTAACTTTTTCTCGGCTTTTAAAAGCATAATACCCACTTCTTGATACTTTGGCTAAATCACACAAAGTGCTTATATTAACTTCACCATTTGCATTATATATTACTTCATCAATTAAGTTATATCTTTCTTGTATCGATATTTCTTCAATTCTTGACTTTTTACCAAAAATTCCATTTTTTTTAGTAATTCATTTTCAGCTTTTAACATTAAATTTTCTTGTTTTAAATATTCTATTTGTTCTTTTTCACTAAGATTATTTATATTTTTTCTTCTACCAGAATTAGTTGCTCGTGTATCATTAATGGATTTATTATCTCTTAGATTATATTTCATTCTGTCATAAAATGATTGCATACGTTTTTCACCAAGTATTTCTGGATTAAAACCTAATTTTTTAAATGCTTGTCTTTTAGTATTCCCACTGGTTATCAAATTAATATAATCCTTCCTAAAATCATTGGTATAAGTTATTCCTTTTTCACTTACATTTTTTACATATTTATTAGATTTTAATATTTCAATTTCTTCTTTTGTAAATAATTTTTTAGACATTAATATCACTTCCTTTTCGATGTTTATTGTAACATAAAAAACATAACCTTTATTAGTTATGCTTCTTTCATACCCACCTTTTTTTTACTTGTCTAAATTTTGGGGTACAGTTCAATTGTTTCCCTTTTATTTTAAATATTAAATTTCCTAATTCTTAAGGAGTTAGACGATAACAATATATAGAAGGTAAATTAAATAATCTTAAAGAATATGTTTCTGTCCCAATTCCAGATGAGACGAAAATAAGAGTTTTCCCATCTTGATATTTACCTTTTTCAAAAGAAGAACTATTATCTTTTTTTATTAAACCACCTATAAAAGGTAATCTTAATAAACCACCTAAAGTATGTCCTGAAAATAACACATCAGTCTGATTTTTAATATCTTCAATAACAATTGGTTCATGACTTAAAAATAATTGAAAACCATCATTTTCTTTTTTAAAAGCTTCCGTATAATTAGGTGTATTTTTAGTAACTGAAGAAACACCACTTATATATATAGGTGTATTACTTTTAAAATAAATAGGTTTATTTTTTCCGTCTAATAATTCAAAACCACTACTATTAATTATATCTGTAAAAGCTTCTTCATTTAAATAATCTTGGTCCCCCTTAATAGCGTATTTTTTAATATTGGCCTGAATCTTACTTAAAGCTTCCTTTAAAAAATTAATATTATCATTAGATAAATTTATATATGAATCAAATAAATCACCAGAAAATAAAACCAAATCTGGTTTACATTCATTAATTTTATCTACAACTTTATTAACTTCTTTTTCATTTGTAGTTCTCCCAAAATGAATATCTGAAAACAAAACAATAGTAAACCCTTCAAAAGAACTAGGAATTTTTTTATTAGAAATAACAAAATCTTTAACAACTAAAAATTTTGGCTCTATAAAATGCATCCAAGAATATATTAAAATTACTATAATAACTAAAAATATAAATATTTTTGATATAACTCCCATTTTTTTCTTATTTTCTACTGGTTCCATAATTACTCCTATAATAACATCTGTGATACCAAAATTAATAAAACTGATAAACCATTATGAATAAAATGTGAAGTAATACTAGTAAATATACAATTAGTATCTAAATAAGCTTTTCCAAAAAAATAACCTAAAATACTATAAGGAATTATATAAAATAATTGTGGTAAACTTTGAATTAAAGAAGAACCTGATTGAAAATCTAAACCATTAATAACATGCATACTTCCAAATAATAAAGAAGTAAATATTAAAAAAACTTTATCACTTTTAAAAACTTCTCTAAAACCTTTTCTAAAAGCTATTTCCTCTATAACTGGTCCTAAAAAAACCATTGTAATAACTGAAAAAATAGGCATAGCATTTAATATTTCTCTATTAGTTTGTTCATTACCAGCCATATTACCTACAACCGAAATTAAAATAATATTAGCCAAAAACATTAAAATGAAACCTTTACCCCATCTATTTAAAGCAACTTTAAAATAATCTTTAAAATTCTTAATATAATCTTTTAATTCTTTAAATAAAGATTTACGATAAATAAAAATAATAACTAATAAATCAATAACATAAACTAATAAATTAACAATAGTTGCTATTACATAATTACCTTGAAAATTCATAATTATTGGTTTTAAAAAAATACCTAATATTTGTGGAATAATTAATAAATATAAAAAAATAATTAAAAACGCTATTCCCATTTTTTTAAAATTTACTTTCATGAAATCAACCATCCTTTAGTTTTTCTATAAAAAATATATCATAATTTAAATAAAAATTATAGAGTCTTTTTTAATAATTATATTTTTATGTTATACTATATATAGAAATGGAGTAGCCTATGAAAACAAAAGAAAATATTAATAGTACTGTAACTGTAGTTATTATTGCAATAATTTTATTAACTATAGTCTTAATTTATCAAACTATTATTCCTAAAATAAAAATAGAACGAGTTGATAACATGATAAATAAAATGGAAAAATTTAATCAAAACAATAATTAAAGGTAGATATACAAAAAGCATTGAAAATCTTTAAATATTTTGTTACAATAACCATGTGAAATTGGGTTGGTGAAAAAAATGAAATTAAAAAAACTTAAGTTAATGTTTTTAATTGTACTAGTGGTAAGTTCTCTTAAAGTAGTAAAAGCTGATTGTGATTATAGCACTCAAGCAAATTTAAATGCAGCAGCAGCTAATGTAAGCGCTAATTATGAAATTACTCAAGTAGTTATTGACCTTGATGGAGTAGAACACCCAGAAGTATCTGAAGAAGTTGCTACAACACTAGAAAGCGGATATGTGCTAGCAGACGTAATACATTTAAGAATATTAAATGTCCCTGACAGTATTTACTTTACTATTGAAAATGAAGAAGAAGGAATAAAAGAAGTACATAAATCATCAGAAATGCAAAATGGTGAATTTAAATTTAAAGTTCCAGATTTTAATAAAGTTAGAGAATATAAAGTAAAAATATTTTCTAATGAAAGTGCTTGTATAGATACTGAATTAAGAACTATAACTATAACAACACCTAAATTTAATGAATATTCTATGTACAATGCTTGTGATGGTGTTGATAAATACTATTGCCAAAAATATGTAACAACTGATATTAATATGAATGAAGATAAATTGTATCAAGAATTTAATGAAACATTAGAACAAGAAGAAAAAACAGCAGAAGCAAAAAAGAATAATTTAACACCTTGGTTAATTGCCAGTGGAGCCCTTGTTGGTGTAGCATTAATATTTGCCATTGCAATTTTAATAAAAAGAAAGAAAGAAATAAAGTTTTAATTAGGAGGTTTGTAATATGAAAAAGAATTTAAAATATTTATTTATAATATTATGCACATTTTTAAGTTTCAATATAGGAGCTAAAGCTGATTATAAACCAATAAGTTCATCAGACAATTTTTTCTCTCCTGTAGAAGAAGCATATCAACTACCAATTGGTACTTATAATCTTTTTACTTATAATATGTATAGAAACGGTGATTTTTATGGACCAGGTTTTTGTTTATCACCAGCAAAATCATCTGGACATTATTATAAATTAAGCAGAATACTTAACCCAACAGATCCAAATATAAATACTCAAGAAAGAGCTTTTGAAACAGCTTTAACAGTAGCTTTTCAACAACTAATAATAAGATATAAAACAGCTGATAACAAAGACTTTAGATCAATAGGAACTGTATTGTTTAGATGGATCTCTAGCTATTATGGAAAATTAGATGTATCTGGTGACCATAAAGAAAATTTAAATGCATATAAAGTTGAAAATATTTATGATCCAGGTAGATGGAGTAGTGATAACTCAATTGCAGCCACACGAGCTGCAACTGCTCAAAAAATATATAAAATGGCTATAGCTATTGGAGATAAAATTAAAAGTGGTGCGAAGTTTGAAGATTTAGTAAATTTAAATTATGTATGGGATACAAAATGGAAATTTACTAAAAAAAGTGAAAAAGAAATTAGCCCAAATTTATATGATATAGAAATTACAGTAGCTCCAGCAACTGGTTATAATGCACCTGATACTATAGATTGGTCTAGATTTTCTGTATCATGTGAATATGGTTATGAATGTTTTGTAAAAAAAGATAATAAAGAAAATTATTTAATTACTCCATCTAGCGATGGAAAATCTGCTACAGTTACTATTAGTGTATATACTGGAAAAGGCGACGTAGATGCCGCAACAAAGAATAATAAAAAATATGGGCTTACAGCAAGAATTTATTATACTTCAATGAAATCATTTTATGAAAGAATACTATTATTAAGCCCAACAAAAACTTTGGAAAGTCTTCAAGTAATGTTAGCTATAAATACAGAACAAATTCCAACACTTGCAACTGCTCCATTAGATTATATTGACAATGGGGAACACAAAGATGAGTGTGTATGTGAAATAGATGATAATGGGGAATATACTGGTTATTATATTTTCACCCGTACTGTCTCAGATGGAAAAAATTTAAGTAAAAGATTTGAAATAACTGATACAGAACAGGCTAAAAAATATAAATGTACAGATAAATGTGAAAATACTCCTCCACCACCACCACCAGTACCATGTAGTGAAAAAGATGGTAAATACTATGACCCAGATGGAAACGAAGTAAGTAAAGAAGAATATCAAAATAAATGTTTCCATACATGTCAAAAACCATCCGAAAGTGGAGATGGCAATTACTATTGTAAAGAATCTGAACCTGGCAAAGGCGATGGTCAAAAATGTGATGAAGATGATTACAATGATCAATGTCTATGTCCTCAATT
>CANQVV010000037.1 GCA_947627385.1 uncultured Bacilli bacterium | reverse complement strand
TTCATTATGTCCTCTATTAAACTTTCCCACGGCTTAATAAACTTCATAAATAAAATGTACCATGTTAAATTATATGAGAAAAGTGCCAATTTGTCAAACAAAATCGTACTTAAAAGAATTAATTTACAAATAATTTCACATAATCTATTGTTTTAAAGAGTTTATTACATATTTTTATATAACTCCAAACATATCACTTTAAAATAGTCAATATCTTCACTTTAAAAAAGTCAGTACTTGCGCTTTAAATTAGTCAACATATTTTTCACTTAAATTTACTAAATAATTACCCTAATCTTTTATAAATATTGTATTTAATTTTTCTATAATTTGTTCTTTATTAAAAGGTTTAGCTATATAATCTTTAAATCCTTCCTTAATATATTTTTCTTTTGCTCCACTTAATGCATCAGCAGTTAAAGCAATGACGGGAATATCAAAATCCTGATCTTCTTTTAATTTTTTTAATGCCGTTTCACCACTCATATTAGGCATCATAATATCCATTAAAATTAAATCATATTTTTTAGAATTTACTTTGGCAATTGCTTCTATTCCATCATAAGCTTCATCTATTTCAAAATCAAAATCTTGTAAAGCCCGTTTAGCTACTTTAATATTTAATTTATTATCATCTACAATTAATATTTTTTTATGACCATAATTAATTTCTTTAATTTTTTTATTTGTACTTTGTTCTTTTACTTTTTTTATTTTACTTATTTTTTGCGGAATACTAACAATAAATTTTGAACCTTTACCAAATGTACTTTGAACTGATATTTTACCGTGCATTAATTCTACTAATGATTTAGTAATAGCTAAACCTAAACCAGTTCCTTCAATAGTGGTATTTCTTTCCACATCTAAACGTTCAAACTTATTAAATAATTTATCAATATTCTCTTTTTTAATACCTATTCCCGTATCTTCAATAGAAATAATTATATTAGAAATATCATTTTTATTAATACATTTTATATCTAAAAGAATATAACCTGTATTAGTATATTTAATGGCATTAGTAAGTAAATTATTGATAATTTGCTTGATATGAATTCGATCACCAATTAATTCATCAGGAATATCATCTGCAATATTAAGTTTAAAATCAATATTCTTATCCCCAATTCTAGTAATAGTAACTTTAACTAAATTTTCAATTTCATCTCTAAAATTATAAGTATCAGTATATATTTCCATTTTATTACTTTCAATTTTATTTATATCTAATATATTACCAACTATTTCTAATAAATTTTGACTAGCATTCTGAATATCAACCGCATCTTCAACAATTTCCTTAGGTATACCTTTTTTATTTTCTGATAAATCTTTGATATTTTCAGAAAAACCAACAATAGCATTTAAAGGAGTTCTTATTTCATGAGACATGCTGGATAAAAAATCACTTTTAGCTCGATTAGCTTTTTCAGCATAATTCTTAGCTATTTCTAATTCATTAATCATTTTTAAATCCGGATTTTCTATTGTATGGTACATAACAAAACATATTAAAACTAATAATAAATCAGTTAAATTCCAACCAGGAAATATAACAGTACAGATAGCTATTAAAATAATTAATAATATAACAAAAAATATAACAAAATATCTTTTATCTAAATTCTTAATATTTATAATAGTAACTAAAACAGTTAATAACAATATAATTGAGGCAAAAATATAACTAATATTAAGAGCACTACCATAAGAAATACTAACACCATTAATTATCTTAAAATTAATATCTGTTAAACATATCAAAACTGTAAAAAATATATAAAATAATATCATATAAAAATCTATTTTATTTAAATTTACTTTAATTTTTGTATTAATTGCTAATGTATAAGACAATAAAGAACCAAAGAAAACTATAAAAATAATAGCCATAATTTTATTAAATATAATTATTTGATAAGAATGATTTAAAACTGCTTGAAATCCCATTGAATAAGAATAAATATGTAAAAGAGAATTGATTAAAATATTAATGAATGCTCCTATTAACATTATTGCATAATATTTATTTTCAACAAATTTAATTTTCTTTTTGGAAAAATATAATATTAATAATAGAATAATAAATATTAAAGATACTATTTGTAATTCAAATTCTGCCAAATTAAACCACCACTTTATTCTAGATATATTGTAACATAATAAGGAAAATAAAAACAAGATGCGTTATCTTGTTCTTTTAAGTTTTTTATCTTGTTTAGAAGAATTTTCACTAACTATTTTAGCATGCCATACATCTTCTAAATATCTTCTTAAATCATATCTTATATCTTCTTCTCTTTTAATAAGTTCCGGCAGAATAATTTTTCCTACTGTTTTAATATTAGAAGCATCTAATTTAATATGATCAAGACTTGCTCTTACTACTTGGGGATCAGTTATTGTTTTATCATATACACCAGTTAATTCTTCTTCCCAATCAGGATCAAATCTATCTTGTCTTAAATATTCATTTGCTCTTTTGACCATAAAATCTTTTCTATAATCATATGGTAAATCTTCTCTTTTTAACTCACCATTATATTTTAAAGCCAAAGAATTATACATACTAGCTAATATATCTCTTAATTTAGCTACGGCTTCTCGTTGCGTAAATCCTTCAAAACTAATTGGATTTTCAAAAAGTAAATGCTTATTATTATCTGGACTCATTAAAACTGCAATTGGTACTATTTTAGCATTAGTCATTTTAAATAATTTATAAAATCCGGGATATAATCTTTCACAATCAGCGTTCTCTAAATTATTATATTTGCCTTCGGGAAACATTAATATACTTGTTCCACTAAGTAAAATACGTGCTTGTTTTTTTAAAGAATCACCTTTACTTTCTTTATCTAATTTATTTACATAAACCATTCCATTTAGCCATGGAAAAAAAGCTTGGGGATTATATTTAATTTGATCAGTTGAACCAATAAGTAAAAAAGCATTTCGATCAAGATGTGATAAAGTAGCTTGAAAATCTTCTTTAAAACTATGGGTACAAACAAATATATAAGGTGTATCTTTTTCCAGTTCTGGATAAAAATCATTTTCCACTAATATTTGCCCCGGAGTTAACATTGCTAAACCTTTGGCTCCCACTTTATAGGTTTTTCTTCTAATGGCAATTCCTGTTTGAGTAACAAAATTATCACTAGTCGATTCTAAAACTCTACTCATATGTTTTTGAAATTTTAAATCATCTCTTTGAACCTTATATTGCCGGTATTCAGCATATTGCCCAAAATCATAATATTCTTGATCAGTTAAACTATCTTCTGGAAAATGTCCATCTTCCCAATATTTTGCCATTTTTTCTTCACCTTCTAATATACTAATTCGGGAAATTTAGAAAGTCAATAATTAATTTTCATTAAGTAAAGACCACTCGGACTAGCAGTTGGTAATCTTTTCTCAATATTTGGATTATTTAACATATCTTGGATAATACTTTTATCTATTTTCCCTTTGCCTACTTCAATTAAAGCTCCAACTAAATTTCTAACCATATAACGATAAAAAGCTATGCCTGTAAATTTTAAATATAATACTTTATTTATTTTATATATTTTAATATCATAAATAGTACTATGATAATCCTCTCTTTGACCGGAAACAAAATTATGAAAATCATGAGTACCTAAAAAAATTAAAGAAGCTTCTTGCATTTTTTTTATATCTAAATTTGCCTTTATAACATTATAATAATGATTATCTTTCTTACCACTTAAATCTATTTTATATAAATAAGTTTTAGATAAAGCACTATGTCTAGCATGAAAATCAGCATCTACTTTGGCAATTTTTTTAACTTTTATATCTTGTAAATTTTTATTTAGCTTATATTTTAAATTTGTTATTTTTTTATTTGTAGAAAAATGGACTACTTGTCCCTTGGCATGAACACTAGCATCAGTTCGCCCTGCACCTTTAACTAAAATTTCTTCATCTAATATTTTTCCTAAATTTTTTTCTAAATCTCCTTGGACATTGCGGACATTCTTTTGTCTTTGAAAGCCATAAAACTTTGAACCATCATAAGATATAACCATCATATATTTCATTATACACTCCGATAAATATCTTTTATAAGTTCATATATTTCAACATTATTTTGTAAAATTTTTTTATCCCTGTTTATATAATTAATAAATTCAACAATTTTAGGCATTTTACAATGTCTATATAACTGTTTATCAAAAAAATCTTCGGTTTCATAAATTACTTTATGATTTTTTACAACTAATATTTTTTTAACTATTTCAAAAAAAATGTTGATATCATCATCAATAATAACAATTTTTTTATGATATTCTTGACTTAATTTGCGAAATAATTTTTTCATATAATTAATATCTTTATTATTAAGAGATGTAGATAAATTTCCAACAATTATTATTTCATTATTAAGTTTTGTAGCTAACTCTATTTTCCATAGTTCATTAATAGTAATATCACTATATTTTTTAGCAATAATAGTATTATCTAATCCTACCATTTTTAAAGCTGATTCTAAATTTTTTATATTTAAATCTTGGATTGTATTAAATGGTTGTAAACTATTTTTATAATTACTAACTACCCCAATAATACCATATTCATTTAAGTAAGTCTTTATTTCCATAAAGCACCTGCCAAACTTTCTTTATCAATATAAGTTTTATCTATTAATCCATAATCTTTAAGTAAATTAGATAATTCAATATAAAATGGTAATTTTAAACCTAGATTTCGAATATCTTTTTCTCTTTTTAAAATATCAATTGTATTTCCTTCCATAATGACTTTATCTTCACTATAAATAATTAAATAATTAGTTAATAAAGCTTCATCTATATTATTAGTAAAATTAATAAATTTAATATCATAATCATTTAAAAAATTATATAATTCTTTTATTTCAATATCTGTTAAAGTATATAATATATTAAAAAAAATAACTTTACTATGTTGAACTAAATCATCTAAGGTAAAATTTTTATCAATAACAAAATAATCTTTATAATATGTTAAAAGATTTCTATTTATATTATTGCTTATTATAGTAACATTTGTTTCTTTCATTAATTTCACCCTTTATTTTTTAAATGATTTTCTTTAATTTTTTTTAAATGTCTAAAATGATGATTAATACCTGATTTACCAACTTTATAATTAGTTTCCATACTAATTATATCAGCAAGTTCTTGCATTGAAACATCAGGATATTTTTTACGATAATTAATAACTATTTGCATTTTTTCATCTACAAGAACTAATAAATCATTATCTTCTAAATATTTTATATCATCTAATTGCGTAAGACAACTTTTAATAGTTTTTTCTTGATTAGCAATTTCACAATTATTTAGACGATTAACCATATTTTTATGATCCCGATAAATTCTTGTATCTTCAAATTCAAACAATGAATTAGTAGCTCTAAACATTTTTATTAAATCACTAATACATTCACTCATTTTTATATAAGTAATAAATTTAGAATTTCTTTTTATCACCTTAGCATTTAAATTAAAATAATTAAGTAATTTAGCTATATATTTAGCATCTTTTTCTTTATCTAAAATAAATTCTAAATGATAGCCACTAGTTTTAGGATTAGAGACATTACCAATTCCTAAGAAACTACCCTTTAAAAAAGCTATTTTTTCTTCATCACTATCAAGAAGTGGATATTTATCTAAAATAATATTTTTAATATACTCTACTCGTTCATTTATTTCCAAAATATATATTTGTTTTACTCTAAATCTTTTTTGAACTCTAACAATTATTTTAGGATTAACACTAAATATTTCTTTAATATATTTATAAATAAATCTAGTTACAGAAGCATTCTCAATTGTAATAGTTATTTTATCTTTAATTACAGAATTATAACGTAAAAAGGCTTCGATAATACATCTTACTTCTAATTCATTATTAGATAATTTACTTATTTCTTCTTTTAATCTAGTCGTAAAAGTCATTTGTTACCATCCATTAAATAAGAGAAAACTAAATAAGCTGTTTTTAAAGCATCATGACGATAAACATTATCTTCTACTATATATAATTTATCCGCTATTACTACTTTTTGCATTTTTTGTAATTCTTCCATATCTAATTCAACGGGATCCTTTTGTTCTTTTTTAGAATATTTTTTCACAAGAGCTGAGTTCATTTTACTATTATTAGCTATTACTATATCAATTGTATTTTTACCTAAATAACTTTCTAATAATTTTAAATGATCACTTACTTTATAATCATCAGTTTCACCAGGTTGAGTAAATAAATTACAAATATACATTTTTTTAGCTTTACTATTTTTAATAACATTATTTAATTTATTATTGAGTAAATGAGGAATTATACTTGTAATTAAACTGCCTGATGAGAAGATTATTAAATCAGCCTTTTTTACTGATTCGATTACTTTGGGATTAACTGTTATTTCATTTGAATAGGTAATTCTAACAACTTTTTTCTTAGTATAAGTTATTTGTTCTTCTCCAACAATTTTCTTACCATCACTAGTAAGACCAACTAAATCAACATTGTCTTCGGTTAATGGTAATACCTTTCCTTTAACATCTAAAATTTTTTCCAGTACAGGAAGTGAAGTATCAAAATTACCTTTTAAATCTAAAAGAGCCGTTAATAAAAGATTTTTTATTGAATGATTGCCTAAACTTTTAGATTTAGTAAAACGATAATTCATTAATTCTTTAATATCATTTTCACATTCACTCATTGAAAGTAAAACTTTACTTACATCCCCAACAGCAGGAATATTATAATCTTTACGTACTCGACCAGTACTACCACCATTATCAGATACTGATACAACCGCAGTTACATCAATAGGAAATAATTTTAAACCTTTTAGAAGTTGTGATAAGCCACTGCCGCCACCAAAAATAACGATTTTTTTCATTTTAATCACCAACCTAATAAATAATATTTAAGTTCTTATTAATTTTAACACATTTAAAAAAACTAGCCAATACTTCTGACTAGTTTTATTTTGAAGATAATATTTTTAATTATTAAAATTTAAGTTAAATAATGGATATCATTATTAAGCAACTGGTTCACAAGTTACTCCTTTTTCAAGCGAAATTGTTGCAGATAATTGTTTACCAGCTAAGGCTGTTGTTTGATCACTGGCTGTATTTTCTAACATTAATAATGCTGTAACTGATAAAGGTGTACCTTCTGTAACTTCAAACTTAGCACCAGTAAGAGTATATTCTGTTTCTACTGTACCTAGACTTTTAGTAGCATCTGCATGTTGTAATCCTGCAAATGTTAATGTAGCATTAGCAGCAGTTAAAGCAGCACTATCCATTGTTCCAGAAAGAGTAACTTTTACATCTCCGGTACAAGAATATTTTTGAGTTTTTGGTCCACCATCAACAGTAGCAGTAAAAATTCCAACAGGTGTTTCAGTTTCACCTCTACTATCTTGGTCAGTAACTGCATAATATTTTTTACCTAATGATCCAGCAGCAGTTTTAGACATATCAGCAGCAGATAATTTTAAATATAAATCACTTGCAGTTGTAGCAAAAGTTACAGTACCAGGAGCCTCAGAAGTACTACCTGTTACATTAGTACTTGTACTTCCATCACCAGTTACACTAACAGCAAAGTATGCAAATGTAGCACCAACTACTGCTACAAGTAATGTAGCTACTGCAATTACAGTTAATAGCATAGTATTCTTCTTATCCATTTCTTTACCTCCTTCCATTTTCAATTTTTGATAGAACTTCTTTTACCTTTGCAAAATCTTATCTATCTATATGATAATTATATAATACCCCCCCCGAGTGTCAATTTTTTTTGATTAATTTTTTAAATTTTCGTAAACTTTGCTCTGGTAAACTTAAAGTAGACATTAAAAAAACTAGCCAATACTTCTGACTAGTTAATTTTTTATCTTGTATAAAACCATTGATATAATCCAGGATATCCTGGTGGATTTATAGTATGAGAATTAAAGTTTGAACTATTGTAGAAACCACCTGATGCTAAACCATAGTGCAAGTGAGCTCCGGTTGTACAACGATCATAACCACCATATTTAGATGCTGTTGATTTACCACCACCGGATAAAGCTACTACATCACTTGTTGTGACTACTTGACCAACTTCTACTTTAATTTCTAACAAATGCATAAATACATAAGTATAAGGTTTGCCATTAACATATGCCCATATATATACCATATTGCCACCACAAGATGACCTACGAACAATAGCTCCGACGGTACCAGCAGCAGTAGCATATACTTTTGTTCCTTCTGATACTGCCATATCAATACCTTTATGATTAGAACTTGCTCCCGGAGTTGGACTAGTTCGATTACCATATAAAGAAGTTATTTTGGCTTTGGAAACAGGTCTTAACCAACTACTATTATTGATATCCTTATTTAAACAAACAGATAATAATTGATCATCCTTACATCCTAAATCCTCATATGATTTAATTGATTCTTTTAAAGAAGAAATTTGTTTATCAAGAGATACAGTTCCTTCTTCTAAGGTATCAAGCTCATCATCTAAGGCTTCAATACTTTTTTCATAGGCAACTATTTTTTCACCTAATTCATCTTCATATTTATCTAATTCTTTATTTAATTTTTCATTATTTTTAATTAATAATTCTAATTTATCTAATTTTTCTTGATTGGCATCCGTAAGTTGACTAACAGCATCCATTCGCATAATCATTTCTGTCATAGAAGAAGCACCAGTTATATAAGCCATATAAACATTATCTGATTCTAATTGTTGATATAATCTAAGTAAATTTTCAGAATCTATTTTAGCTTGCTCTATATCTTTATTTGTACTTTCTATTTCTGCTGTTAAATCACTAATTTTCGTTTGAGTAGCCATCAAATCATTATCAGCTTGATTCTTTTTATTTATATTAGCTTTCTTCTCAGCTTCGGTTTGTTTCTTTTTATCTTCTTGGGCTTTTTGTTTAGATTGTAATTCTGTTAATTGTTTTCTTAAATCTCCCAATGTTTGACCCGTAGCAGCAGAAACTGGAATTGTAAATGATGGAGACAAAAAGCCTAGTAACATAATTATTAAAAAACTAATTTTTAAACTATTTAAAACATTTTTTTTCATCATATCTTCAAATACTTTCTAACTGCCATTAAACTACCAAACATACCGATTATAGCACCAAGGCCCATAATTAAAAGGGCAACATAGAAGACAAAATTATATGGACTTATTAATTTTATTAATTCTGTAATTAAATATCCATGTAGTTTACCATAGGCAATAATATAACCATAAATTGTTACAATAACTGGTATTAAAGACCCTAAAACACCAATTACAAAACCTTCAACAACAAATGGCATTTTAATAGCTGTATTACTGCTTCCAACTAAACGCATTATTTCAATTTCATTTCTACGTGAATAAATTGTTAATTTAATTGTATTAGTAATTAAGAATGCTGTAACAAAGATTAGAGAAATTACTACTATAACAGTTACTTTTTCTACTACATCAAATACTGATAAAATTTTACCAACAGCATCTTCACCATAATTTGCACTTTTAACATGATCTAATTTTCTTACTTGTTCAGCTACTTTATTTAAACTAGCAGCATCTTTTACATTTATTGAAAATGAATCTAGTAAAGGATTGCTATCATAATTTTCAAAAATAGTACTAAATGAAGAGTTATACTCACTCATTTCTTTTTTCCATTCATCTTTACTTTTGTATACAACCTTATCTACATTTTCAATTTTTTCCATTTTTGATTTTAAAAATGTTATATCATCACTTGTAGCATCTTGTTCTATATAAACCACAATACTTAATTCACTTTCTAAACTTTTAGTAGTGTCATTAATATTCGCTGCAATTAAAATGGATATAGATACAACCATTAAAGTTATAGTAGCACATAATATAGATGCCATACTTAAACTAAAATTACGAAAAACACTTTTAAAAGCATCACGAATACTTCGTCCTATAATTCTAAACACTTTCATGAGACTTATAACTTCCTTTCAAGTAATCACCAGTTAAAACCCCATGTTCAATTAATAAAACTCTTTTTTTCATTCTATTAACAATTTCTTTATCATGAGTTGCCATAATAACAGTAGTTTTAAACTCTTTATTAATATTTTCTATTACTTTCATAATTTCTTTACTAGTCTCAGGATCTAAGTTTCCAGTTGGTTCATCACAAATAAGTAACTTAGGCTCATTAACTATGGCTCTGGCAATACAAACTCTTTGTTGTTCACCACCAGATAATTGATGAGGAAAACTTCTTGTTTTTTCTTTTAAACCAACTATTTCAATAGCCTTTAATACTTTTGGTCTTATTTCACTAGCTTTTAATCCTAAGCATTCCAAAGCAAAGGCTACATTTTCATAAACAGTTAATTTAGGAAGTAATTTAAAATCTTGGAATACTACCCCAATTTTTCTTCTTAATTTATAAACTCGACCATTACGTAATTTAGCAACATTAACCCCACCAACGATAACACTACCTTTGCTTGGTTTTTCTTCTCTATAAAGCATTTTAATAAATGTTGATTTACCAGAGGCAGTATGACCTATTACAAATACAAATTCACCTTTATCAATTGTAACTGATAAATCTGCAAGAGCAGTTACACCAGTTGAATAAGTTTTATTAACATTCTTTAATTCAATAAACTTCATAATTATACTCCTAATTAATTATAGCAAAAAAATACCATTATATAAATGGTAAATTTGACCTCTTGACACCGCCTTGAACTTCATAACAATCACTAATTACAAAGAAAGCAGTTGGATCAATTTCTAATATTTTTTCTTTAAATAAATGCGTATCTCTATTTCTAATTATAACCATTATCATTGCCCCTTTAATGTGAGAATAACCACCAACAGTAGGAAAAATCGTATAACCAGTTTTAAAGTTTTCTTCAATTAATGCCCGCACTTTTCGGGCTTCTCTTGTATATATCATAAACTTTTTACTATCAGAAATACCAATAGTTATCTTATCTACAATAGTTGAACCAATGACAATAATAATAATTGCATAAACTGCTCGATCTACACCAAAAACAAATGCCCCAAATAATACAACTATTATGTTAAAAATTAATACTCCTTCCCCTTCACTAAAATGTAAATATTTACATCCTAAACGAACTAAAACATCGCTACCACCAGTTGAATAGCCAAATTTATAAACCAAACCATTGCTAAATCCATAAAGCAATCCTGCTAAAACAACTGTTACTAATATTTCTTCAAAAGATAAATAAGAAACTAAAAATTTAGCAATAGGAGATGTAAATGTAATAAATAAGGGATATAAAAAAGTGCCAATTAAAGCTCTTCTACTTTCATCTTTACCTAAAAATATATAACTAACAATTAATAGTAAAATGGAAACAACATAAATAAATACTTGGGAATTAAAACCAGTAAGTTCATGAACAAGAATACCTAAACCAGATACCCCACCTACAACTATGTCATTAGGTACAAAAAATAAATTATAACACAATGATAAACAAAATGTTCCAAAAACAAATGAAACACCTGTAACAATTATTTCCCTAGTATCTTTACTTTTTAATGTATTTTCCTCTTTCATTCTTACTCAACCTATAATAATTATATAAAAAAAGTCAATTACTTGCAAGATGATACAAGACTAATTACTTAAAATTATTCATTAATATTATTTATATATTTTCATATATTTTAACTAGGTGATAATAAATGAATGGTAACTTTTACCAAAATCCAACTTTTCCAACTAATCAAACAATACCAAATCAAACTTTAACTAGCCCACCAGGCAATATTTCTTCTCAATCAACACTGCCTATGGAACAAAGTTATATTGAAAATATTTTAAGACTTAATAAAGGCAAAAGAGTAAATGTTTACTATACCTATCCAGATAGTAATGAATGGCGTGATAAAGTTTATCAAGGAATAATTGAAGAAGCCGGAAGAGATCACTTAGTATTAAGTGATCCCAATACTGGAAATTGGTATTTACTTAGAATGATTTATTTAGACTATGTTGAATTTATGGAACGAATAAATTATAGTCATGACTATTCAGAAAAGAATTTCTAATTAGAACAAAAGTAAAATTCAATAAATTAAAATTTATTTCATTTCACTTTGATAAGCCTCACGGCTTATCTTTTCTGTTTCTTAGGATTTCACTCCTCCACAGACCATATTTCCGACAGTCGC
>CANQVV010000036.1 GCA_947627385.1 uncultured Bacilli bacterium | reverse complement strand
GAATACCAGTTTATATTATTTCTGTTGAAGTTACCATTCTCTTTTTTTTCTTTGTCTACTTTATTGGGTACACTTCACTATAACAATTTATTAATTTCTTTTTTTATTGATTCATTATCTAAATGTTCTTGTTTATATAATTCTTCAATACTACCTTGTTCAATAAATTTATTTCTAAAACCTAATATTTTTATTTTACCTTCAAAATTCATTTCATTTAATTGAAGCAAAATATTACTTCCTAAGCCACCACTAATTAAATTATCTTCCAGTGTTAGAATATTATCTTTACTTCTTATTACTTTTTTTAAAGTATCTATATCTAATGGCTTAATAAAATTAGCATTAATAATGGTAATATCTAAATTATTTTCCTCTTTTATTTGATAAGCTTTTTGAACCATTTTTCCCGTTGCTATAATTGTTAATTTTTTACCCTTAGTTATATATTCCCATTTACCAAGTTCTATCTTTTTTATAGGTTTCATTTCGATATAATCATTACCTCTTGGATATCTAATAGCAATAGGATAATTTTGTTTAATAGCCCAATTAAGCATTATTTCAAGTTCATTAATACATTTGGGCGCGATGATTGTCATATTAGGAATAATTGATAAATAAGATAGATCAAATATGCCTTGATGAGTTTCACCATCATTACCAACAATACCAGCTCTGTCAATAGCAAAAACTACTGGTGAATTTTGCATACATATATCATGAACTAATTGATCAAATCCTCTTTGTAAAAAAGTAGAATATACAGCAAAAACAGGTTTTAAATTGGATATGGACATTCCCGCTGCTAATGTAACAGCATGTTCTTCGGCAATACCTACATCAAAATATCTATTAGGATATTTTTTGGCAAATTCTTTTAAACCAACACCATCTTGCATACCTGCTGTAATTGCTACAACATTTTTATTATGGGCTGCGATTTTTAATAAGGCTTTACCAAATGATTTTGAATAACTATCTTTATCATTTTTTACTATTCCAGTTTCTTTATCAAATGGTGATACTCCATGATATGCTTCTGGTGTTTTTTCAGCAAATTCATAACCTTTTCCTTTTTTGGTAACAGCGTGAATAATTACAGGCCCATTAATTTTTTTGGCTCTTTTTAAAACTTTTTCTATTTCACTTATATTATGACCATCTATGGGTCCAATATATGTTAGTCCCATATCTTCAAAATATTTTGATGGAACTAGTACTTTTCTTATACCATCTTTTATTCTTGTTAAAAACTTAATTGATACATTACCTAATTTTGTATCATCTAAACTATATTTAATTTTATTTTTTAGTTTTATATAACGTTCATTTAAACTTAATCTACTTAAATAACTAGATATACCACCAACATTACTAGAAATACTCATGCCATTATCATTTAAAATAATAATCATTTTAGTTTTTTTAAAGCCAAGATCATTTATAGCTTCTAAGGACATCCCATTAGAAATTGCTCCATCACCAATTACAGCAACAATATTATAATTTTCTTTATGAATATCTCTTGCTCTTGCCATACCAATACATGCACTTATGGAAGTACTACTATGGCCTGTTTCAAAATAATCATAAGGACTTTCTTTTTTGCTTGGAAATCCTCTTAGACCTTTATATTGTCTTAATGTATCAAATCTATCTTTTCTACCAGTTAATATTTTAAATACATAACTTTGATGACCAACATCAAAAACAATTTTATCTTTGTCAAAATTAAAAACAGAACATAAACTAATAGTTAATTCAACTATGCCTAAATTAGAGGCTAAATGTCCACCTGTTTTAGAAACTTTATCTATTAAAAATTCTCTAATTTCCTCAGCTAATTGTTTCTTGTCATTAATATTTAATTTTTTAACATCATCTATATTATTAATTCTATCTAGCTGTTTCATTTACTCCTCCAAAATCTATGTCAATTTATTATAACACGTATCCTAGAAATTAGTAAATGTCCTTTTAATAAATGATATTTAAGAATTAATACTTAATGATAACACTTGTTACTATTATGATTAATTTTTATTAAATAATGTTATATTATCATTTTTATCAATTGTTAAAAGAGTTATATTATCCAAGCTTAATTTTTTAGTCTTTAAATATTTATTAAGCCAACTAATTGATTTTTTAGCTTTTTTAAGTTCATTATCATTTAATTTACCATCAACTATAATGGTATAATTTTGCGTTTGTTTCTTACTATTTTTTTGTAAACTATTTTTTAAATCTTTACTAGTAAGTGGTTGTGAATTTCCTTTTAATAGTACTGATATATCTCCAGATGGCTCTAATACAGCACAATCAAGTTCATTAATATCAAAACAGCCTTTTAAACGACAATTTTCTAATACTTTGGCTACACTTAATTTTGCTATTTCTAAATTTTCATAATTAAAATTATTATTTTCAAATAAAACTAATGGTTCACCATCAATAATTTCTTCAACAGCATGGTTATGATAAGTTATAAGAGAAGATAGATAACCAATTATTCCAAATACACCAAGGGCAATAACACCATCAACTAAGGGAGTATCAATACTTATAATACTATCGGCAGCAATTGAACCAATGGTAATACTTAATACATAATCATATAATGTTAAATTTTTAAGTTGTTTTTTACCAAGTATTTTTACTATTAAAAATAAAATTATAAACATAACTAAGGAACGAATTAAAATTTCCATTATATCACCTACTAATAATATTACCTGTTTTTTAAATAATATAACTATAATAAAATAAAAAATTTTTAATTCTTACTATAAAAAATACTAAATAAAATGTATAATATTTATAGAGGTGTATTATGAGAGAATTAATTTTAAAAAAATGTAATGAATGTGGTGCTTTGGTTAAAGTTATTAATGATTGCCATTGTCGTTGTGGTATAGTTTGCTGTGATGAAGAAATGAAAGAAGTAGTAGCTAATTCCACCGATGCTGCTTTGGAAAAACATGTTCCAACATATGAAATCAAAGATAATGTGATTGAGGTATCAGTTAATCATGTAATGAATAATGATCATTATATTGAATGGATTTGTTTTGTAACAGATGATAAAGAAGAATTTGTTTATTTAAAGCCAGAAATGAAGGCTTCTGCTACTTTTAATTATAGCAGTGGAACATTATATGCTTATTGTAACCAACATGGTCTTTGGCAAACTGTGGTTAAATAAAGATATAATTTACAATATTTAGGCAATTTGATACAATAAATTTAGGTGATTTAAATGGGTAAAGTTTATAATATGGTTTTGAATTTTAAAAAGAAATATCCAGCTGGGGTAGTATGGCGAATTAAAAGTCATGCCAAGGTTGTGGAAAGTTATTTAAATCCTGATGAAGAAGTTAAATATGCTTTTTGTGCCCAAAAAAATGAAAAATCGACAGAAATATTTAATACTTATGTCATAGTTTTAACTAATAAGAGAATATTACTTGGTCATAAAAGATTATTATGGGGTAGTTTTTTATCATCTATAACTCCTGATTTATATAATGATATGCAAATATATAAAGGACTTGCTTGGGGTAAAATAACTATCGATACCATTAAAGAAACTGTTGTTTTAACAAATATAGACAATGATAGTTTAGATGAAATTGAAACAGTTATATCAGAATTTATGATGGATGCAAAGAAGAAGTATCAAAATGGCAAAAAAAAGAAATAAGTTAATAATTTTTATTAGTTTTTTAGTCATATTATTTGCAATATTTCTTTTTTTAATTTATCGGGCTTATAGTTATGAAAAAAAGTATCAAATTAATGGCTTTAAAATAACAGAAAAGTATGATAAAAAAACTAATGAATATCAGTTCTTAATTCAATATAATAATAATACTTATCCATTTATAATTAATCATCAATATATTAATAAAAAAGAATTACTTACTAATATAGAAATATTTAAACAAGATGATGAATTATGCATTTTACCAGAAAGTAAAAAATTAACACTTTATCCATTATGTAGTAACGGAAATGATATATATACTAGTAATTTAACTAATATTAAAATTGATAATTTTAATTATCCTAAAAATGAAGATTTAAATAAAAATTATCAAAAAATAAATATTCATAATATATTAGATAGAAATTATTTAATTTATTATTATAAAGGTTTTTATTTAATTAATTCTAAAAAGAATTTTGAAATAGCTTTGTTTAATAAAGATATTTATACAATTAATTTAATTTATCAAGCAGGTAAGTATGTCATAATTCCGGATTATGAACAAGAATATTATTTTGATAAAATATATTTAATAAATTTAATTAATGGCAAAAAGGATACTTTAAAATTAGAAAATGCTATATCATTTGATAGCCAATTCCTAGGTGATTATAAAAATAAAGTATATTTACTAGATCAAAAAGAAGAAAAAGAATATGTTATTAATTTGAATAAAATGAAAGTAGAAGAAACAGATTATGTTATTTTAGAAAATAATAAGTTAATAAAAAAAGATTATGATGAAATAGTAAATAAAAAATTAAATTTTTTAAAACAAGATATTAGAAATTATCAAATAATAGATAATAAATTATATTTAGTAATTGATAATATTAAAGTTAGATTATCTGATTTAGATGTGACAAGAATAATTAAAAATGATTTAGAAAATGTTTACTTTTTAAGTGGCAAAGATTTATATTTATATAATAATTTAGCTGGTGAAGTATTACTTTTAAGTAATTTTGAATGGGAATTTAATAATAATAATGTTATTTATATTGCCTAATAACACATTTTAATCTTTAACATACTTTATATTAGAGGTGTGTTAAATGTTTGAAAGTTATCGTGTAGCCAAAGGTGAAGATTTACAAAGTGTGGCTAATAAATTTAATACAAGTGTGAAAATCTTACAAGATATTAACAATTTATATTATTTAGATGATTTTAGAGAAGGTATGGAATTAATTGTACCGAGTGCATCTAAGGATTATTTTAATTATTATGTAGTAGAAAAAGGAGATAGTTTATATGCTATTTCAAAAAAATATAATATTAATCCTGAACTTTTAGCTAGTATGAATGGACTTAATATGGAGGATTATATTTATCCCAACCAACAATTATTGATTCCTAAAAATGGTTACTCGTATTATATAACAGCAGATGGTGATACTATTGATGAAGTTATTAAAGTATTTAATAGTAATAAAGATAAATTTTTAAAAGAAAATCCTACTATATATTTAATGGCTGGTCAATTACTAGTTAATAAAAAATAAAGAATAGACTAGAAAATATGTTAAGTATTATCTAGTTTATTTTTTATTTAATTTACATTTTTTAACTTTTAATGTATCATAATAAGTATAAAGGATAAGTTAAGGAGTGCTAATTATGATATTAAAAAAGCCTTATGCATTTTTAATAAAACATTTTAGAGTAATTAATTTCTTTTTAGCAGCACTAGCAGGTTTTATTATTTATAAATCATATTCAATTGTTAATTTTTTTACAAGTTACGTTAATAATAATTATTCTGGTAGTTTTTATTCTGGATTTTATCATGAATATATATCTCCTATTGTAATTTTAAGCTTTCTATTAATTTTGTTTGGCATTGCCGCAATATGTTTACTATTTTTATATAAGAAAAAATTAAATAAGCCTTATTTATTTAGTTTAATTTTTTATATTATATTATTTATTTATTTCATAATTATAAGAAATACAATGATTGGAATGCAAAGTGTGATTTTAACTGCTGAGGTTGTTCGTATTTATCGGGACATTTCCACCCTTGCAATGATTCCCCAAGTATTTTATATCATTTTATTTGTTATGCGCTTCTTTGGCTTTAATATTGGTAAATTTAATTTTCAAGAAGATTTAAAAGCACTTCAAGTAGATGAAGGTGATAATGAAGAAATTGAAATAACAATTAAACAAGATGGTACAAAAATAAAAAGAGTATTTAGAAGATTTTTAAGAGAATTTAAATATTATGTTAAAGAAAATAAATTTATTTTTATATTAATATGTTTAGGTAGTGCTGTTTTAATTGGATTTCTTATTTATAATGCTTTACCAGATATTGTCGATTATAATTATCACCAAGGTGATATATTTTATATGAATGATATTACATATAAAATTGAAGATAGTATTATCACTAACTTAGATTATAAAGGTGATGTCATTACCAAAGATAAATATTATATTGTTATAAAATTATATGTAGAAAATACTTCTAATAATGATTTTAGTATTAATTATGATAGTTATCGATTAGAAATTAATAAAAATTATCTTTATCCAGTAAAAGGAATGGGCAGCAATTTTATAGATTATGCCAAAGATAATTCTAAAAATGTTATAAAAGTTAATTCTAAAAATATATATTCACTTGTTTATGAAATAGATAGTAAAGATATTAAAAAAAGTTACCGTTTAAAAATAAATAATGGTACTGCTATAAGTGATAATGTAAGTGTTGGTAGGTTTAATTATGTTACTATAACACCAATCATTATAGATAAAGTAACTAATGAGGGCACAATAAAAGTAGGTGAAGAATTAAATTTATTTGGTTCTAATTTGGGTAATTCAACATTTAAAATTAATAATGTTTTTAATACTAGTAAATATATTTATGATTATGAAAAATGTGAATTAGATGTTTGTAACACTTACAAAGATATAATTACAATAAGTTATACAACTAACAATAAGATATTAATGATAATGGATTATGAATTTAAATTGGATGAAGAAGTACCATTTTATAATAATGCCACAGATATTAATAAATTTGTAAATAGCTTTATTAAAATTAAATATTTAGAAGGAGAAGAAGTAAAATATGCCAAAGTAAAAAATGTCACTCCTAAAAATATGAAAGGGCAAATTGCTATTGAAACAGATAAAGACATTGAAAATGCCAAAGAATTATACGTAGTTATTTCTATTAGAAATAAAGAATATAATATTCAAGTTAAATAATTATTTTAAATGTTTAAAAATGTTTTGAGATGATTTATTATTACAAAGAGTTTTATAGTAGGAAATTAAAAGATGATTATAAAACTTTTTTTTATTTTTTAAAGATTTCCATTTAAAAATATTATATAAGTTACAAATTCTTTTATATTTATTTTCAATAGGTTTAATAGTTGTTAAATAATATTTATATTCATTTTCCATATATATCACAAGTATATTATATCATAAACAGGACATAATAGTACCCGGACTAATTAAATTTGTTATGTAAAAATTAGACTGGTGATATATATGGCAACATTTTCAAGAGAATTTAAATTTTTAACAAAAGAAGAATTAAATAAAAGAATATCTAGTAATATAAGAAAATATCGAAAATTAGCAGGGATTACCCAAGAACAATTAGCAGTCGATATTGATAAAAATTATGATTTTGTTAGAAGATTAGAATTTTCAGGTGGTAGAGTTAGTTGTTCAAAACATACTTTATATAAAATTGCTATTGTTTTAAATACAAGTATCGACAATCTTTGTAAATAATCTATGTTATAATAGACATAGGTGACTAAAAATGGAAGAAAAATATATTAATTTATTATTAAAAGGTTGTTTAAAAGTTTCAGAAAATACTCCTTTATTTATTAACTATAATAAAGTTAATAAAAATTTTGTGGATAAAATAGTAGAAATAGCTAAAACAATGGGTGTTAATGATATTTATTTAGATGAAGTAGATAGTTATTATTTACACAATATTTTAATGAATAGTTCTCTTAAAGACTTAGAAAAAAATAAATTATTTGATTGCAAAATTTGGGATAAATATGCTAAAAAAGATGCTGCATTTTTAATGTTATGTAGTGAAATTCCCCACTTGATGGAAGATGTAGATCCGGAAAGAACTGAGAAAGTAGCAGAGCTTAAATTAAAAAGTAAGCCAATTTATCGAAAGAAACAATTAAAAGGTGAAATTCCTTGGTGTATAGCAGCAGTTCCAAATGAAGAGTGGGCTAAAGATTTATTTCCTAAATGCCAAGATGCTATGGCAAAATTTTGGCGTGTTTTGGCCGATATTTGTATGTTAAATGAAGATGATCCAATTAAAAGTTGGCAAGAGCACTTAGATAAACAAGCTAAATTACAACAAAAATTAAATGATTTACAAATAATAAAATTGCATTATAAAAATTCCTTAGGAACAGATTTAGAAGTTTTTTTATCAGACATTGCTTTATGGTCAAGTGCTGCCAGTGGTAAATGGATAGTTAATATGCCAAGTTATGAAGTATTTACTACGCCAGATTATACTAAAACGAATGGTATTGTATATGCTTCAAAGCCTTTAATTTATAATGGTCAATTAATTACTGATTTTTATTTAAAATTTAAAGATGGAAAAGTAGTTGATTATGATGCTAAATCTGGTAAGGAAGTGTTAAAAAATATTATTGAAGGTGATGAATATTCATCTTATTTAGGGGAAGCAGCATTAGTTAATTATGACTCACCAATATCTAATACTAATATATTATTTAATACAACTTTAATTGATGAAAATGCCGCTAGTCATTTAGCTTTGGGTTCTGGCTTCTTGGAATGTCTTAAAGATGGCAATAATTTAAGTAAAAAAGAATTAGAAAAAGTAGGATTAAATACTTCAACTAATCATGTTGATTTTATGATTGGTACCAAAGATTTATTAATTGAGGCAGAAACTAAAAATGGTCAAATTACAATCATGCAAGATGGTAATATAGTTATATAATAGATTTGATTTTATGATATAATCATTATAGGTGTACTTATGAAATTATATGAAAGTAAAAATTGGGAAGTTGTCTTTTGTGATTGGTGTCAAGAATTTGTTGGGCAATGTATTATTTCTTCTAATAAAGAGACTTTAAGCGATTTGACTAATGAAGAATGGCAAGAATTAGGCAAATTAGAAAAAGAATTAGAAAGAGTATGTAAAAAATTATTTAACGCTACAATGTTTAATTTTGCAGCTCTTATGAATAATGCTTATCTTGATGGAGAAAAGCCTCATGTTCATTTCCATTTTATTCCTCGGTATAAAGAAGTAATTAAAATTTTTGATAAAAATTATATAGATCAACATTTTGGTTATAATTTATGGAAATGGGCATTAAATAAAGATGAATGCCAAAAAGATATATTTAATCAAAAAGAAAGAGAACAAATATTTAAATTAATGCAAAAAGAATGGAATATTTAATTAAAATAATAATTTCACATATTATATAATAAAGGTTAATTGACATATTTTACTTAATAGTTTAAAATATTAAATGTCAATTAATTAATGGAGCCATAGCCAAGTGGTAAGGCACAGGTCTGCAACACCTCCATCGCCAGTTCGAATCTGGCTGGCTCCTCCAATTATGTTTTTAACTCACTGTATATGTGAGTTTTATTTTTTTTAAATATATGCTACAATTATTTTTATAAAAGGAAGATAATAATGAAAAATAAAATAAAAAATTATTATTTAGAAAATAAAATCTTTTGCTATATATTTTTATTATCTATAATATTACATATAATAGCTTTTATATCTTTGGGATTTAATTATAATATTGGCAGTGATGATGTTAGATATTTAGAAAGTGGTATAAGATTATATAATGAAGGAATTTTAAGCTTATATGGTACTAAGACTGTTCAAATTATGCCTGGTCTTTCTATTTTTATAGCATTTATATATGATATTTTTAAAAATAAATTAGCTACTATGATAGCTATAAAAATAATTTATAGTATTTTTAGTTTAATATCTCTTAGTTATTTGTATAAAATTATAAAAAAATTTTCTACTCCATCAATTGCAGCTTTAGTATGTCTTTTCTTTTTAACATTAGATTATATTTGGTTAGATAATTTAATATTAACTGAAACTCCTTTTATTATGTGTTTTATTCTTCTTATCTATCATAGTTTAAAATTAGTAGAAAGCAAAAAAATTATTAATTATATTGGCATTATTATTTTTTATCTTTTAGCTTTATATATAAGGCCTATTATTGCACCTTATCCTATATTTTATTTAATTTATTTAATGTTAAAGCATATAAATATTAAAAATATTATTAAAGGTTTTAGTGTAGGAATAATAATAGTATGTTTAGCACTTTTACCTTGGGTAATTAGAAATTATAAAGTATATAATAAATTTATTCCTTTAACGGTTGGTTCTGGTAATCCAATGTTTTGGGGAACTTATCAAGGATATGGTTATCCAAGTGATGAAGAATTAGATTATAGTGAAGTTTATAAAAAAATGGATAAAGATTTATATGAATATACTATAAATAATCAAGTTCGTGATGAAAATTTAATTAATTATTATTCCCAAGAAAAAGATAGTATGATGGCTAAATATCGTATGAGAAAGTGGTGGGAAAAAGATAAAATAGGTTTCCTATTTTCTTATCTTATTTATAAACCAGGTATTATGCTTTTCTCTTCCTTTTATTGGGGCAAAATTGTTGGTATACCTAAAATTGTTAACATTATAATACATTTAATAGAATTTCTTATATTTTTAGTATCATTATTCTTTATTTTAAAGAAAAAATCTTATCTTAAAGAAAGTATATTTATCTTTTTAGTATATATCTATATGTTGTATTCAACTGCAATTGGTTTAGCTTTTTCCCGTTATGCTTTAACTACTTATTTTTTAAGAATTATAATAATTGGTATAGGAATAAATATTATTAAATCGATATTAAAAGAGAAAATAAAATGATCATTAAATTTTAAGTAAAGTGCACAAAAAAGTGCAATTGAATCAGAAAATTGTGTTTTTAAAAGAAAATGCACTTTTTTCAATGATTTTTAAAGGAAATATAATAAAAAAGTAGATAGAAATATAAAAAAGTGATATATTATTAAACGCAAGGAAGAAATTCTTCCACGCAAAAAAAGTGTAGGAATTGTACAATTTTTAAAAATAAGTGCACAATGCCCACATAATGTTTTTATGAGATGGTGGCAATTTATTTGTCAAAGTTGATATTTATAATTGGTAGTTATAAATATCTTTTTTTAAATTAATATTTTAATAATGAATCGTTTAACACGACATCATCGGGTTTAATATAATAACAATTAAGTCTTTTAAGAATATATTCATCACAGAGAAATAACATTGCTTCATAAGGTGATTTACCATTTAAAGAATCATGGCATAAACTGTTAATGTTATTCGTAAATAAATCACAATCTTCTTGAGTAATATTTTTAAAAGAGGATCCTTTGGGTAAAATATAACGAATAAATTCATGATTTTTCTCTATACCACCTTTTTGCCAAGAAGCAGAAGGGTCACAAAAGAAAAGATGAGTAACATATTCACCTGTCTCATGAATGTATTCAATATTATTGACATCAAAAAATTCATGACCATTATCAGTAAGAATGATTGGAAAAAGTTTTTTGTAATCTTCTTCAGGTATAAAAGTTTGGAGAATTTCAAATATTTTAGTTATTTCTTCTATAGTTTGAGATTCCAATTTAAATATAAGCATAAAATTAGACTTTCTCCAAAAAAGAGTAAGAAAACAGTCTTCTTCAGTTTGTAATCCTTCAACTGTATCCATTTCAACAATATTTAAATAAGGATTTTTAGAAGTATAATTTAAGAAGTCAGAATATTTTCTATTGATTAAAATTTCTCTTTCTTTATGAGTTCGTCGATTAGGATTGTTTTTTCTTTTTTTTATATTTAACAATTCTAGGAAAATCTAAAGGGCCAAATTCAAATACACCATTATTAATATACTTATAAAAAGAACTTTTACTAAAATCAAGAATATCAGGATGATTAATATATAAATGATTTATAGTTTGTCCTTTTTTTATAAGTGGATAGATAATTTTATTTATTTTATAAATTTCATCGTGTTTAAATTAATACATTGTCTAGATGATTTAATTAATTCATCATAAGATTTTTGAGCTTCTCTTGCGTAATAAGTCCATCTAATTTTTCTACAATCACTTCTAGATTTACAACCGTTACAAACATAAGGTGAATGTTTTAATCTTTCACAAGATAAATGACAATAATTTGCCATAATATATAATACCTCCTTCATATGACAAATAAATTGCTTGAAAGATATTATATATGATTCTAAAATTAACTGCACAACATTTGTGCACTTTCAATAATAATCTACAAAAATAAAATGATTTGTGAAGTGAAAAGTTAAATTCCAGTTTAAAATAAAAAACAAAAATGAAGAAGAAAGTTCCGAAAAAAGGGACTTT
>CANQVV010000035.1 GCA_947627385.1 uncultured Bacilli bacterium | reverse complement strand
AAGAAAGTGGAAAGAACTTTTTCAACGACTTATTTCCCATCATTATATTTATCGGGAATTTCTAACAATAATCAATATAAAAAATAATACCAATTGATTTAAAAAGAAAAATGTGCTATATTATAAGCGCAATGAATATTTCATTGTATAACATTAAATACATGTTTAGCCGCCCCTAGGTGGTGCGGGATATAAATGATCCTAGTCGTGAAATGTTAGTCGCCCCCAGGTGGTGCGGGATATAAATGATCCTGGTTGTAAATGTATTTGGGAAACTCTAAATTATTAGAGTTTCTTTTTTCTTTTTATTATGATATACTTTGATTTATCAGGGATGGTGATTTTAAAATATGCGAGTTCAAACAGGTTATTTATATCATATTAAAGATGAATTCTTTAATAAAATTAACAACAAAGGTTTAATGATTAATCATGAAAATGGACATTCTAGACCATCCTACTTAGCTATTAAAGATAAAGATATTTTATGGTTTATACCTTTAAGCTCTAAAATAGAAAAATATAAACCAATTATTAACAAAAAAATTAAAAAATATGGTAATTGTAAAACCATTCTAATAAAGAAAATAGCTGGTAAAGAACAAGTTATTCTTATCCAAAATGCTTTTCCTACCTTAGAAAAATATATCAAAAGTAAACATATGATTAATGGTAAATACATAAAAATATCAAATTATATTCAAAAAGAAATAATAAACAACCTAGAAGCAACAATATCTTTAAAAGAAAAAGGCATTAATTTATTTTTTGTAGATATAGATGGTATATTAAAAATTTTACAAAATGAACTAGTTACAAATTAAAAAAAAGATAGTTAATTTTTAATCATACTATCTTCTTTTATTAATTTTTCAATATTTTTATAATTATATTTTTCATAATTACTTAATTTAACTATTTTATCTATATTGTCTACTTTTTTTAATTTTAAATAACTTATTAAATCTTCTTTATTTAAATTTTTAAATGTTATTACATCATCTACTAAATCATATAATTCATTATAAATTGAATTATTTAAATTATTACTAAAACCAATAGAGTTATTATTTAAGGTATCATCTGTAATAAATATAAAAGTATTATTAAAATTTATTTTTTCACCTTTATTATCAATTATATATTTATTTTCTAAAATTTCATTGATTAAATTTTTAATATTTTGATGAGCTTCACTATAATTATCAAATAATATTATAGTAAAATTATTATTTTTTAAATTTGAAAATATTGTTTCATCATTATAACCTACATATCCTTGGGCAGTACCCATTAATTTATTTATATCAAATGCTGACTGATAATCTTTTAAATCAATTCTGATAAAACTAGCCCCTGGAATATTTTCGGCATATTTTTTAACAATAGTACTTTTACCTAAATATTTACCTCCTACTAAATAAACTTTTAAAAAACCTTTTCTTTTTAATAAATTATTTTTAATTAAATTACTTATTCTTTTAGTATATTCTTCAACATTATACAAATCTTTATTTATTAATTTTTCAATATTTTTTAAAAATCCTAAGTTTTCTTTGGTAAAAATCATATTAGTTTTATTTTCTAATACTTTGATAATATCACTATCTTTAATAATTAATTTTTTAGACTCATTTTTATTATTTAATTTTTTATTGATAGACATTTCTTCTTTATATATATTTAAAGCTCTATCATAATCATTATTTTTAATACTCTTTTCTTTTTCTTCTTTTAATAATTCTAATTGATGATATAGATTATTTTTATTAGTTTTACTACTAGCTTGCATTTTAACTTTGGAACAAACTGAATCTAGAAAATCAATAGCTTTATCTGGATTTTTCTTATTAGTAATAAATAAATTGGTATATTCAATAATTTTATCTAAAATATTATTTGGTATGATTACATTATGATGATGTTCATATTCTTTTTTGACACGAAGTAATATTTCTTTGGTTTCAACTTCATTTGGTTCTAAAACATTAATCATTTCAAATCGACGCATTAAAGCTTTATCACCTGAGAAAAATTTATGATATTCATGATTAGTCGTAGCACCGATTACTTTAATTTTTCCTCGGGCTAAGGCTGGTTTAAAAATATCACCGGCAGTAATGGCTCCCTCAGCTCCGCCGGCATTAACCATAGAATGAATTTCATCAATAAATAAAATTATATTTTCTTCTTTTTCTAACTCTTTAATTATTTTGGTTAACTTTTCTTCGAATTCACCACGATATTTAGTACCAGAAACAAGTGAGCCCATTTCTAAGGCCACTATTTTAGTATTAAAAAGGCTTTCCGGAACTTCTTTTCGATTTATTCGTCTTACTAATTCTTCAACAATAGCCGTTTTACCAACCCCAGCCTCACCAATTAAAATGGGATTATTTTTCTTTTTTCTAAGTAATGTTTCAATAATTAAATTAATTTCTTTTTCTCTTCCTACTACACATTCATTATAATCAATCGTGTCATTCAAAATCATGCCTATTTCATATATTTCTAATTTTTTATTATGAAGTTTATTACTTTTATTTAATGATTCATATAAATCATCTATATCAATTCCCATACTAATTAATAAACGAATTGCAATACCTTCTCCTTCTTCTAAGATGCTTAATACTAAATGTTTAGCTGTTACTTCACCATTATTGTTTTCTTTGGCATTATCAAGGGCATTACTAATAACTCTTTTTAAAAGTGGTGTATATAAATTATATTCACTACTTTTAGTGGCACTTCCCACAACAATATTTAATTCTTTTTTAAATATCTCATAAGTTAATTTGTAATTTCTAAGATATTCAGCCATTTCTTTATCAATAGCTAATATAGCTAATAGTAGGTGCTCTGTTCCCACATATGGGTGATGCATTAAATATCTTTCTTCCTCAGCTTTTTTAAAAATATTTGATATATGTACTCCAAAATTATTAAACATAAATATTCTCCCTTACTATTCTATGCATATAGTGATACTTTTAAAATTTTTTTATACACTTTTTATAAAAATAATTAAAAATTTAACTTTTTTAAAAAAATTTTCAAGAAAAAAAAGGAAATCAAATAAAAAAATCGTAAATATAAAGTGAAAGGAGGAAAAATTTGAAAAAATTTTGGAAATTATTTGTAGTAGCAATATTACTTTTATGTAATATAAAAATTGTGCAAGCATCTGATCTTATTCAGGTGCCAGTAGATAATGTTTGGTATGTCAGAAAAGGAGGTAGTGAAAGATATTTTTCAGCTAAATTTCATGAGTATTCCATTGATGGACTTACAACTTATTGTATTGAACCAGGAGTTCATATTACTACTTTACAATATACCCCTAATAATGGAATGACTATTTCACCTTATAGTCCAGAAGTAAATAGAAAATTACAATTAATTGGCTATTATGGTTATGATTATCCAACTCATCATACTCTCAAATATAGAATGGCCACCCAAGCTTTAATTTGGGAATTGACTGGCAACGGCATTGTAGAATATTGGAGTGAAGCTTCCGGTAATGGCGATTTTATAAGTGTTAAAAGTGAAAAAGATGCTATTAATGATTTAATTGCTAAACATGATATTTTACCATCTTTTAATGGTGAAAATAAAAAAACTAGTATTAATAGTGAAGTTACTTTTGAAGATACTAATAATGTTTTAGATAATTTTGAAATTATTAATAGTTCTGAATTTGAGGCATCTATTGATGGTAATGTATTACATGTAACACCACACACAGTGGGTACTATTACTATTAATTTAAAAAGAAAAAGTTATACCAGTAATACAACTACCCTTTATGCTGGAATTGATGAAGTATCACAAAAAATGGGCTATTTTGGTTTAATTGAAGATACTAATATTTCTATTACTGTTAAAAGTATTGGTAGTCGTGTTAAAATTAAAAAAATGGATTTTTATACCCAAAGTACTAAACCTCGTGGTGATGCTTCTTTAATCGGAGCTGTTTTTGGAATTTATAAAGAAGATAACACCCGCATTACAGAAATTGAAATTGGGGCTAATTGTGAAGGCATTAGTGATTATTTACCGCTTGGCACTTATTATATTATGGAAGAAAAAGCTGGCAATGGTTATAATGTTGATATAAATCAAAGTTTTTTTACAATAACTGAGGACAGTGAAGAAATAATTAATTGGGATTTTTATAATATTCCGACTGATTATAGAATCGAATTATATAAAGTGAAAGGTGGACAAAATGGCATTCTAAGTGCCGAAGAAAATATTACTTTTGAATTTTATTTAAAAAGTACAGGTGAATTGTATGGCCAAGGAACAACTGATAAAAATGGTCAATTAATCATATATTTGCCATTTGGTACCTACATCGTAAAACAAATAAATACAACACCCGGTTATAAAAAAGTTGCTGATTTTGAAATAACAACTGATCCTAATAATGTCATTAAAGTTATATCTGATGAAGAAATTAGTACTAAATTAAAAGTTATCAAAATAGATAGTATTACTAAAAATCCTATAAAAATAGATGGTATTAAATTTAAAATAAAAAATTTAGATACTAATAAATATATTTGTCAAAAAATAAATTATCCCTATAATCAAGAAATATGTGAATTTACTACTACTGAAGGTTATTTTATATTGCCAGAAAATTTAAAATTTGGTAATTATCAAATTGAAGAAGTTGAAAACCAACTTATTCCTGGTTATTTATGGAATTCTAAACCATTAAAATTTTCTATTAATGAAAAAAGTAATTTTATTCAAGATGAAAATGGTGATTTATTATTAGAAATAGAATTTCCAAATACCCCAGTAAAAGGAAAAGTAAATGTTCATAAATTAGGAGAAAAATTAGTTATTAAAGATAATACTTTTTATTATGAAGAAATAAAACTTGATGGAGTTACTTATGAATTATATGCCGATGATGATATATATTCTGCTGATGGAACATTAATTTATCAAAAAGGAGATTTAATAAATACCTTTATTACTAAAAATGGTGAACTTAATATAACTGATTTATATTTAGGAAAATATTATTTAATAGAGACTAAAACTATTGATAATCATGTTTTAGATGCAACAAAACACTATTTTGAAATAAAATATCAAGATCAATATACAGAAGAAGTAGTCATTGAACTGACATTTAAAAATTATTTAAAAAAAGGAAAACTTAATTTTAATAAAAAAGATCTTAACACTAATGAAAATTTAGCTAATACTAAAATTGCCATTTATACATATGAGGATGATTATAATAATGCTACATTAATTTATGAAGGATATACTGATGAATTTGGAAATATAAATATTGATAATTTATTTATAGGTAAATACTATTTAGTAGAATCAGTTGCTCCCGAAGGATATGTTTTAAATCCAACTAAATTATTTTTTGAAATAAAAGATAATGATGAAATAATTACGGCTAATATGACCAATGAAAGAGTTGTCTTTGATGTCCCAGCAACATTAGATAATTCCAAGCCATTAATTAATATTGGTATATTAATTTTATCTTTATCAACAATTTTATTAATATATGATAAAAAATTTAAATTATAAAAAAATCTTAATTTTTTTTCTGCTTTTATTAAATATATTTATATTAATAATATTAATTAATTATTATATAAATGCTATAAGAGTTGAAATTAAAGAAAAAACATTAATTAATGAATTTTGGGAAAATTTTGATAAAGATTCAAAAATAGAATTTGAAAAAAATCCAGATAATTATATAGGAATATTAGAAATAAAATCTATAAATTTTCAAAAAGGATTTTTAGATATCAATAATAAAAACAATAATGTCAATAAAAATATCCAAGTATTAAATAATTCAACTATGCCGAATACAAATAATAGTTTATTAGTTATTGCAGGGCATTCAGGAAATGGTCAAAAGTCATATTTTAAAAATTTGCATAAATTAAATATTAACGATGAAATAAATATTTACTATGCTAATATGAAATATACTTATAAAGTAAGTGATATCTATAATGAAGAAAAAGATGGAACTATCGAACTTATAAAAAATACTGAACCAACTTTGATTTTAACAACTTGTAATCAGAAAGATAAAACCAAACAATTAATTATCGAAGCAAAATTAACTACTGCATATTAAAAAAGATTTCTTGATTGAAATCTTTTTTAATATGGACGATATGTTGGATAATAATAGCTATAACTATAATTACCATAAGGCATACCAGGATTATAATTATATCCAGGTTGGGGAGCTACATTATAAATGGGACGAGGTCTGGTTAATCCTACTGCTGCTCCTCCAAGCAAAGCACCACCTAAAAAGGGGACTAAAAAATATCTATCATTATTATTAAAAGAATAACTATTATTAGGATAATACATCATAAAAAACATCCTTTCAGTAGTATCTTATGATATTTCTTTTTTTAAACTAATTATAAATACCTATTTAATTACATAATAAAACTCGATCAAAATCGAGTTCTTTTTCATATGGTGCTCGTACTCGGACTTGAACCGAGACTTCTTTAAGGAAAATAGATTTTGAGTCTATCGCGTCTACCAATTTCGCCATACGAGCAACTTAGAAATATTATAACATATTAATTTCTAATTATCTATATCATTTTCTACTTCACTATTTTTAACAAATAGTTCTTGTTCTAAATTATCGTCCTTTTTAATCATTTCTGGTAAATCATTTAATGATGCTAAACCAAAACAATCTAAAAATTCTCTGGTAGTTCGATAAAGATTAGGTTTACCTGGTAAATCACTTTTACCAACAACTTTAATTAAATCTTTACTAAGTAATTTCTTTATTACATAAGAACTACTTATTCCTCTAATTTCATCTATTTCTATTCTTGTAATTGGTTCATTATAGGCAATTATTGCTAAAACTTCTAATTGAGCTTGGGACAAAATTTCTTCTTTATTATTAATTAATTTTTGATAATATTCCTTATGCTCTTTTTTGGTAGTTAATTTAAAAGTATTACCTAAAAAACTAATTTTAATTCCTCTTTCTTCTTTTTCATATTCTTTTTTTAATGAAGTCAATAACTCTTTGGCTTTAACTTCATTTATTTCTAAAATTTTACATATTTCATCTAGGGTAACACCTTCATCACCCACGACAAATAGTAAGCCTTCTAATATTCCTTGTAAATTCATTTTTTAACCAACGCTTTCTATTGTTATTGTACTAAAATTTCTAGTTTGTTTCAAAATTATTTCGGAATTTTTACTCATATCTAAAAGTGACAATAAAGTTACAACAACATTTTCTCTGGTAACAATATCAAATAATTCAGTAAATTCTATTTTTCCTTTATCTTTAAGAATATTTCTAATTTCCTTAATTCTTTCCTTAACACTATATTCTTTACGTGTTATTTTAGTAGTTAAAGGTTTTTGAAAATTTATTCTTTTTTGCATTTCTAAAAAAGCATTTAAGAGATCATTAATGGAAACATTACTATTAATTATATGTTCATCATCAACATATTCACTTAAACTTTCAGGTAACTTAGTATAATAATCCAATCTGTTTTCTTCTAAGGCTTTAAAAGTTTCAGTCATATTTTTATATTTTTCATATTCAATTAATTTATTTCTTAAATCTTCTTCACTTTGAATATTAAATTCTGAATTTTCTTCATCATCATCTTCTTCATTTTTATTAACTAACATTTTACTTTTTAAATGAATAAGTTCTGATGCTAAAACCAGATATTCACTACTAGAATCAATATCATATTTATCTATTGAATCAATAAATTCTAAATATTGTTCAATAATATCACGAATATTTATTGTATAAATATCCATTTTTGCCACTCTTACTAAATGCAAAAGTAAGTCAAATGGACCATCAAAATCTTCTAAATGTAAATTCATAATTCCCCCGACTAACTATTAATCACAAGTAAATCCATATGTTTCCATCTCAAAGTTAACAACTTTTGGATGTTCTTCATAAGCATAATAATATGGTTCTTGAATACTATTTAATTTTGCCTTTTCTAAATCAATTGTAACATTAGCTGTATATCCTATGGCAGATGAACTAATAATAGCAGTAAATCCTGGCATAGAATTATAATTATTTACTTTTGTTTGCATTTCATTTAATTTGTTTTGATAATCAGCAGCATTAACATTATTATTTGAAACATTATGACTTATTTTTAAAAGTGAATTATTATTAAAACTATATACTATGGTATCTATACCCTTTCGACATGTAAGATTAGCGGCGGCACTTCCTAAATCAAAATTAGGATAATCATTAATACTTTTTTCAACAAACATTAAATAATAAAAAGCATTTTTTATATCAACATTAATAGTTACTTTACCACTGCCATTTATAGAATTAAAATCCACTTTTAAACGTTCAAGTAATGTTTTATTTTCTGTATAAGTTTCTAAAAATATTTTTTTATCACTTAAATTGATAATTGAACTACTATTATTAGTGACATCAAAAGATAAAACATTACTAATTAATTTAAAATTATTTAATTTTAACCCCTCAAAATCAATTTCTAATTCAGAATTAAAAATATAATATTGAGTTTCATTTTGTGGATCATCAGGATTTTCAGTAGGTTTTTTTTCTGGTTCATCATCATCTTTATTTTGACCAGATATTGTACTAGCCGTTTCCCGACCTAATAAATTGTTAAAAAACACACTAATATCGTTAATATAATATACAACAAGAGCAAATGCTATAAATATTAATATTACTCTTCCTAAATTGTTCTTTTTCTTAAAAGTATAACCAATTACTTGTGGTTTTAATTCCACATTTTCTAATACTATTTTTTCTTTACTTTTTCTTGCCATATCATCACCCTTATTATTTCTCTATAAAATTACTTAATACTTTTAATTAAATTTTTGATTATTTTTGCTAAATCTTTTTCCTCGTTTTCAGTAAGTTTATCATAACCATTTTGTTGGCTTTCCACAGTACCTGTATGAATTGCAATTACTTTTCCTTTCTTTACAGCCACTAATGTCGGAGCATAAAGTCTTTTTTCATTAGTATCGTATTTATTTCCTTCTTCATCTTCCAAATAAAATTCTTCTAAATTATCATCCAATAATTTTAAAATTTCGTAATAACCACTTGTACCATTTTTAGTCTTTTCTAATTTGTTATCATTTAGTGTATAAGTTGATCTTATTTTAGAAATATCTAAATAATAAATTATTTCCTTTTCACTACTTGCAACATCAGTTAGTGTAGTTACTAAACTTCTACACCAAGGACATGTCGAATAACCAAAATAAATTATTCCGGTATCATTTTTTAAAAAATTTATGGCTTCTTTTTCATTTAAATATTTAATAGTATTTTTTTCACTTATATTTACTATTGGATAAGCTAAATCTAAATTTTCATTTATTTTATCATTTAATTCCATATATTCAATTCTGAATTTATCAGCGTCACTTTTATCTAAATTTTTATTTTTTAAAATGGCATAACCACCAATACCAACAACAACTATGGTCAAAAAAATTATAGCAAATAGAATAATTTTATTTCTTTGTTCCATTATTATACCACCTATTAAATTTTACTATAAAAAGCAAGCATTTTCAATTATTTTAAATAATTTTGTATTTTTTCATATGTTTCTTTGCTAATTTTAAATATTCCATTATTTGGTTGTTCTAAATAATATTGATTATTTTCTTCATATAAATATAAAATTGCCCCAATACTATCGGTATTATATAAAATTATTTGATTCATATCATATTTTACCAAATCATTTTCACTTCTAATAGTAGTCTTATCTATTTTTTTTAATTCATAATAAACATTACTAATTATAGAACTATCACCAATTAATTGACTTTTAGAATTAGCCGTATAACTTAAACTAACAATTTCCGATAATTTAGGTAATTGAATTGAATACGTTTTACGAGTAATAAAATAAACACTTAATATTATTACTAAACCTACTATTACACTCACTATTATTTTTACATTTTTATTTTTCATAACTATCACTAATATATAGTATAACAAAAAAAATAGATTTTTTAAATCTACTTTTTATTTTTAACAGCCTCGATGACAAGCTTCAACATCTTCGGCAAGACAATCTAAAACACATTTTATTTTATCATATGTTTCGTTTTGCATTTCTTGGGTAAGTTCCATATAACCATCAGTTTGAAATTCACTTATTCCTTCTGTTAATTTTTCCGCTTTACCATCAATGATACTTACAATATTAGGAGCATAAATTCTTTTTTCACCAACTTTGACAGTTTTACCTTTACTATCAGTTAAAGTATAATCACTTAAAACATTATCTAAACGTTCAAGTAATTCATAATAACCTTCACTACCTTTTTTAGTTTCTTCTGGTTTATTTTTATCATTTAATTCATATGTATTTCTGATTTCTAAGACATCTACATAATAAATTTTATTAATATTTAAATCATCTGCTACTTTAATTAAAGTAGGTAAAATACTTCGACACCATGGACAACTTTTAAATCCAAAATAAATTGCAAAAGTTTCACCATTATCAATTTTTTTGACTACTTCCTCAGCTGTTGCATAAATAAATGGATTATCTTCGGGAATAGTTATTTCTCTATATGCTACATCATTTTGATTTTTTTGACCATTTAATGCTTCATACTCTTCTTTAAATTTAACAGCATCAGTTAAAGTTTTTTCTTCTTTTTTACAACCAACTGTTACCATTGTTAATACTAAAATTGTTATTATTACTAAAAATTTTTTCATTTACTTACTCTTCCTTTTTTTAAATTATTTTCTAATGCATCTAATCTTAACATTATTTTCTTATTATTATAATGATTAGTTATTATAATAATAGTAGTACTAGTTATTACAAATAATAAATTCCATACCACTACTGCCGTAGTACTTACAGGATTACTACTAGTTGTTTTTTCCATTTCTGCAAAAACATCATATCTATCACTACTATTATATAAATCAACAATTGCCTTTTTGATATCTTCATCATAGGCTTCACTATAACCACCAAAAACTTTATCACCAATTATAATATAAGGTACACCATCAGCTGGTTCATTTAAAAATGTTGATACTTCACTTAATAGATTATTATTTGTAGTATCATTCCATACTTCATAAGATACTACTTTAAAATATTTACCATAATCATCGACTATACTATTTAAAAATGTTAAAAATGCTCGACAATAAGCACAACCTTTACCTCTAAATAAGTAAATAGTTATTTGTTCATCAGTTTCCTTATATTCAGAAAAATCATGTTCTATTTCTTCTTCGGTTAAAGCTTCATCTAAATTCAAAGTTTTATATGTTTCAGCCATAGTTTTAATAGGTATTAATAATAAACAGACTGCAACAAGTAAAATAATATTTTTTTCATTCTTTACTACACCTCAATATAATTTTACACTTATTTAACGTTAGTTGCAATAATTTTTCTATTTTTAAAAATAAATAATATTATTTTTTATCTTGTTTATTATCTAAATTTTCTAAATAATTTAAAATTTTTCTTTGATTTTTTTGCAATTCATCTAATTGATCATATAAATCTTCTAAAATAAGTTCACTTTTTAAATCGGTATGATAATCATTTTTATTTCTAATGGAATCTTTCTTAGCTTCTCTATTTTGACTCATCATAATAACCGGAGCTTGTAATGCCGCTAAACATGATAAAAGTAAATTAAGCAAAATAAATGGATAAGGATCAATAGCGTTATTAACCATTAAAACACCATTTAATATAATCCAAAATAATAAAAATAAACAAAAACAAATGATAAAAGTCCAAGAACCTGCTACGGCCGATAATTTATCGGCTAGCTTATCACCAAAAGTCATTTTAGAATCATTTTCTTTATCAACATCAATAGATATTGGATTATCCACTAAAAGATCAATAATTTCTTCTTCATTTTTTTCATCTAAATTTTGATTTAATAACATTTTTACTATTTCTTTTTTTCTTTTTTCCATTTTATTCATTCTCCCATCTAACTAAAATATCAGAATTATCTAAATCTTCTAAATTATCAATATGACCTATTTTTGTATAACTATAATTAGTATCAAAATTTTTATAAAATAAAACTAAACAATTATTATTGTATAACATAATATCACCCTTCATAATCTGCTTTGGGTTATATATGTTTGTAGATAAAGATTGATCTAAATATGTATATTTTTCATTACCATTTAGTTCATTCATTTTTATTTCTAATGGCAATAATTTTACAAATTCTCTATTTGTTTTTGTATCATCTAATAAAATATTATAAGTATTTTCATTAATTGTAATTTTAACATTTAAATTCACAACATCATCTTCTTTTATATCTATTTTAGAATTATTATTATTTTGACAACCACAAATAAATAATAAAATCATTATTAATAAAATTATTTTTTTCATAATTTTATTATAGCATATAGAAATTATTTATTAATTATTTTTTTAATTATTTGACACAAAAAGGCCTCTTTATTGGCATTACTTAAAAAAGATATTGTCAAAAAACCATAAATATGATAAGATAGTCTTGTTCTGATGGCGAGATAGCTCAGCTGGCTAGAGCAATCGGTTCATACCCGATCGGTCGAGGGTTCGAATCCCCCTCTCGCTACCATATTGATATTAAACTCGAATATTCACAGTTTTTTATTTATTGTGAAGTGAAAAGTTAAATTCCAGTTTAAAATAAAAAACAAAAATGAAGAAGAAAGTTCCGAAAAAAGGGACTT
>CANQVV010000034.1 GCA_947627385.1 uncultured Bacilli bacterium | reverse complement strand
GCTACTAGACCTGTCTTCTATCTTACATCAGAGGCAAAAATCAAAGATGGAGGAGAAGGAACTAAAACAAATCCGTTCATCTTGGATGTAGCAGAATAATTAAAAAAAATCCTAATCAGGATTTTTTTCGGTTGTGTCAATAGTTATCCATTCGGTGGTGCCACATTCAGTACATATTTGTGGTACTAAAACTTTTTTGTTTTTAGGAAGTTCTATCTTTTTCTCTAATGTTACACATAACATTCCACTTTCTTCATCAATGTAGCATTTTCCTTGCATTTGAGCTTCTTGACACTTACTACAACCAGGTTTTTTCAAATTTCTTCACCAATAATATTATGGTTAAATTTACTATAAATATTCTTCTAAATAAGGTATAATTAAAATGAGGTGGAGAAAATGGAACAAGTAATTAAAGTAAGAATTAGCAATAGACATGTTCATTTAACCAAAGAGGTATATGATTTACTATTTGATAAAGAATTAACCGTAAAAAATAATTTAAATCAAGTTGGTGAATTTGCCTCTAATGAAATGGTAACTATTAAAAATGGTGATAAAGTTATGGAAAATGTTAGAGTAGTAGGTCCTCTTAGATCTTATAATCAAGTAGAAATATCAAAAAGAGATGCTCGATTTTTAGGAGTAAATCCGCCGGTTAGAAGAAGTGGCAATTTAGATAATACGCCAGAGATAACTTTACAAACTGATAAAGGTAGTGTCACAGTAAATGGTTTAATAATTGCTAATCGTCATGTTCATATGAATCCTGATATGGCTCAAAAGTTAGGTGTTAAAAATAAGCAAATTGTCCAAATAAAAGTTGAAAATGCCAAAAGTGGTATTATGGAAGCCGAAGTTAAAATAACTAATAATGGTTATTTAGAATTACATATTGATACTGATGATGCGAATGCTTTTTTACTTGAAGATAATACTGATGTATTGATGATTTTTTAAGTTAGAATTTTCTTTGGTAGGTGAAGTAAAATGAGTTTTAAAATAGGTAATGTAGAAATAAAAAGTCCTTTTATATTAGCGCCGATGGCTGGCATTACGAGTACCACATTTAGAAGTATTTGCAAAAGTATGGGAGCAGGCTTAGTAGTTGGTGAAATGGTTTCTGATAAAGCCTTAATTTATAATTCTAAAAAAACTTTTGATTTACTTAAAATGCAAGAAAGAGAAAGACCTATTTCTCAACAAATTTTTGGTAGTGATGAAAAGACTATGGCTAAGGCTGCTAAAATTGTGGAAGATTATATGCATCCCGATATAATTGATATTAATATGGGCTGTCCCGTTCCCAAAGTAGCAATTAAAAATAATGCTGGTAGTAGTCTTCTTAAAAATCCTGAGAAAGTTCGTCAAATCGTTGAAGCCGTTGTAAATGCTGTTTCCGTTCCTGTTACGGTTAAAATTAGAATGGGGTGGGATGAAAAACATATCAATGCCACCCAAATAGCACGTATTTGTGAAGAAGCCGGAGCCAGTGCCATTTTTATTCATGCTCGAACTAGAAGTCAAGGATATACGGGTACAGCTGATTGGCATATCATAAAAGAAGTAGTAAATGCGGTATCCATTCCTGTTATTGGCAATGGTGATGTCAAAAATTGTTTTGATGCTAAAAGAATGTTAGATGAATGTCATTGTGCTGGGGTAATGATAGGACGAGCAGCCTTAGGTAATCCTTGGATTTTTAAAGAATGTAATGATTATGTTTTAAAAGGTTTATTACCAAAAGAAGTTTCAATAAAAGAAAAAATTGCAATGATGCGTTTAAATATTGAAAAATTAGTTTTAGAAAAAGGTGAAAAAATCGGCATCTTAGAATTAAGAACGCAATTAATGTATTATTTAAAAGGACTTCCCAATACCAAAGAAATTAAATTACAAATATGTAATGCTACGACTAAATTAGAATTAATGCAAATAATAGAAAATTATGTTAAGAAATTAGAGGAGTAAAATGAAAATAGAGGACATCCAAGATAAAAGTATTATAATCTGTGAAAATAGTTATAAAAAAGCTATTCTAAAACAAATGAATCAAAAACATATTTTTTTAGATGTCAAGTTTTATCCAAAGCAAAAATTTTGGCAAAATTATTTATTTACTTATAATGAAAATACTTTATCTTATTTGATTACTAAATATAATTTTAAAATATCTATTGCCAAAATGTATTTAAATAATTTATATTATATTGAAAATAAAGAATATAAAAATCCTAAATTACAATTTTTAGTAAATTTAAAAAATGAATTAGAAGAGCAAGGATTGTTAATTTATAATTCCTATTTTAAAAATTATATTCAAGATTATAAAATAATAGTATGGAATTACCCATATTTAGAAAAATGGGAAGAAGAAATATTTAATGAAATAAATGCCACGATTATAAATATACCTTATCAAAAGAAAAAAAAGTTTATTTATGAAGCTTTGGATTGTGAAGAAGAAATTAGTTTTGTGGCCGAAAAAATTGCTAATTTAATTGAAAAAGGAATAGATATTAATAAAATTAAATTATTAAATGTAACTGAGCAATATTATAATGTTTTAAAAAGAATATTTAATTTTTATCATATTCCGGTTAAAATACCTTCTCAAAATACTTTATATAATAATGTTTATGCACAACACTTTTTAAATAATTTATCATTAGATTTAAAAGAATCTTTAAATGTTATTGCCAATACTAATAAAGATATTGAAGATAAAATAATTGCTATTTGTAATAAATATGTTTTTGTCGATAATTTAGAAGTATTAAAGAAATTATTAACTTATGAATTTAAAAATACTGTTATTAATAAATTTAATTTAAAAAATTATATTGATTTGATTAGTATAAATGATTATATAGCTGATGATGAATATGTATTCTTAATTAATTTTAATTCTGATACTATGCCTAGTACAATTAAAGATGAAGAATATTTGACAGATAATATATTAGAAATAAAAAGATATAGTACTATTTTTAAAAATAAAAAAGTTAAAGAATATACTTTATCTAAACTTAATAATATCAATAATTTAGTTATAACTTATAAAAAAGGTGATGGTCATAAAGAATGTTATATTTCATCCTTAGCTAATGATTTAGATAAAGAAATAGTTAAGATAAATTTAGATATTAAAAAAAGTTATTCTTTACTTAAAAGTAAATTAGAATATGCTAAATGTTGTTATGATTATGATACCTATGGCAATTTAAGTCCTGATTTATTAATTTATCAAAATAGTATAAAGAATAATACTTATAATACTTTTGATAATAAATTTAAAGAAATTGATAATAAATTATTATTAGATTATTTAAATAATAATTTAAATCTTTCTTATAGTTCAATAAATAATTTTAATAAATGTGCTTTTCGTTATTATTTAGCTAATATTTTAAAAATTGATCCTTTTGAAGATAGTTTTGATACTTTTATTGGTTCTTTATTTCATAATGTATTAGAAAAATGTTTAAATAATAATTTAGATATTGATGAATGTATAAAAGATTATGTTCAAAATTCTGAAAGAGAACTAACTTTTAAAGAAAAATTTTATTTGAATAAAATAATTTCTGACATTAAATTTGCTTTTAATACTATAAGAAATCAAGATATATATATTAGTTTAGATAAAAAATTATTAGAAAAGAAAATTTATATTGATAAAAGTCGTGATATTAAAATTTATTTTAGTGGCATAGTAGATAAAATTTTATATAAAGAAGAAAAAGATTTTACTTATGTGGCTATTATTGATTATAAGACGGGATCTATTAATACTGAGTTAAAATATTTACCATATGGTCTTAGTTTACAATTACCAATTTATTTATATTTAGTCAAAAAATCGCAACTTTTTAAAAATCCTAAATTTGTTGGTTTTTATCTGCAACATATTTTAAATCCGGATATTACTCGGGATAATAAATCATCTTATTTAGAAAAACTTGCTAATACTTTGAAATTAGATGGTTATTCAAATAGTGAAATAAGTACTTTATCAAGACTAGATAATAGTTTAGAAAATAGTAAATTAATAAAGGGTTTAAAATTAAATAATGATGGTAATTTTAATAAAAATTCTAAAATATTAAGTGATAAAGAAATTGATAAAATAATTACTTTAACCGAAGAAGTAATTGACAATAATATTGATCAAATTTTAGCTGGCAAGTTTCCAATTAATCCTAAAAATATTGATTATAATAAAGATATTTCTTGTCAATATTGTCATTTTAAAGATATTTGTTTTAAAAAAGAGAAGGATTATATAATTTTAAAAGATATTGCAAATTTAGATTTTTTAGGAGGTGATGATAATGCCGAATTGGACTAAAAAACAACAAGAAGCCATTGAAAAAGATGGCACAAATATTATTGTTTCAGCCGGAGCCGGTTCTGGTAAAACAGCAGTTTTAACTGAAAGAGTAATTTATAAATTACAAAAAGGAATTAAAATAAATGAGCTTTTAATTTTAACTTTTACGAATGCCGCGGCTGGTGAGATGAAAGATCGTATTAGAAAAAGTATTTTAAATCATCCCCAATTACAAGATAATTTAGATTATTTAGAAAGTGCATATATTACCACTTTTGATGCTTATACACTTTCTTTAATTAAAAAATATAGTTATTTATTAAATATTGATGCAGATTTAAAAATAGTTGATGAAGGTATTATTACTCTTTTAAAAAGTGATATAATGGATAATATTTTTGATGAATATTATGCTGCTAATAATCCATTATTTAATAAATTAATTGGTGATTTAACCATAAAAAATGATACAACAATAAAAAGTAATTTATTATCTATAATTAATAAAATAATGTTAAAAAGTGATCCTTTAAAATATTTAGATAGTTATATTGATACTTATTTTAATGTTAATGCTATTCAAAAATATATTGCTGAATATTATAATAATTTACATAATGAAATAACAAAATTAGAAACATTAATAATGCAAATTGATGAAAGTATTTATCCCGATTATTACCATAAAATGAGCGAAACATTTGAAAACTTAATTAAAGCATCTTCTTATGATGAGATAATTCGTAGTTTGCCAATAAGATTGCCAAGTAGACCTAAAAATAGTCCTGATTTAGAAGATTTTAAAAAAGAATTTGAAGCAGTATACAATAATTTTAAAAAAAGTTTACATTTTTTAAATCAAGATGAAATAGAAAAATCTTTTAATATTTTAAAAGAATATTTACAAGTTATAATTCCTATCTTTCAAGAATTTATTAAACGTTTAAATAACTATAAAAAAGTTAATGATGTTTATGAATTTAACGATATCTCATCCTTAGCAATTAAATTATTAAAGGAAAATGATTATATCAGAGAAGAATTAAAACATACTTTTAAAGAAATATTAGTTGATGAATATCAAGATACTAATGATGTACAAGAAGAATTTATTAGTTTAATTCAAAATAACAATGTTTATATGGTTGGTGATATTAAACAATCTATTTATGGATTTAGAAATGCTAATCCCCAAATTTTTAAAGATAAATACGATAAATATAGTAATTTAGATGGTGGTATTAAAATTGATTTATTAGAAAATTTCCGTTCTAGAAAAGAAGTAATTAAGGCTATTAATGAAATATTTTCATCCTTAATGACTAATGAAGTTGGGGGAGCAGCTTATAAAATTGACCATCAAATGAATTTTGGTAATCAAGATTATGAAGAAAATAAAACAAAGCAAAATTATGATTTAGAGATACTTAATTATCCCAATTTGATTAATGGTTTTTCCAAAGAAGAAACAGAATTTTTTATAATTGCCAAAGATATTATCAAAAAAATTAAAAATCATTATCAAGTTTTTGATAAAGATAGCAAAAAGTTACGCTTAGCAACCTGGAAAGATTTTTGCATTATAATGGATCGTGGTAAATTATTTCCTTTATGTAAAAAAATATTTGAATATTTAAGTATTCCATTAACTATTTATGAAGATAAAGATTTAACTAATGAAATAGATACGATACTTATCAATAATATAATTGGTTTGATTTTAAAAATTAAAGATAATTTAATAAATACGGAATTTAAATATTATTTTATGAGTATTGCTAGATCATTTATTTTTGAATATAGTGATAATACAATTTTAAAAATTATAAAAGATAATTCTTATGAAAATACAGATATATATAAAATAGCAAATGCTATTGCCAAAGATTTAGATATATTAAGTAATTATGAATTATTAACTAGAATTGTGGATGATTTTAATATATATGAAGCAATTATTAAAATAGGTAATGTTGAGGATATTATTATTCGTTTAGATAATTTATTTGATATAGCTAAAAATTTAGATTTAATGGGATATACTGTTCAAAATTTTAAAGAATATATGCAACGAATGTTAGAAGATAATAATAAACTTAAATATGTTAGTGTTCTTCCTAATCAAGATAGTGTAAAAATAATGAATATTCATAAATCTAAGGGGCTTGAATTTCCTGTATGTTATTTTTGTGGTTATTACAAAGAATTTAATACCGAAGAAGTAAAAAATCGTTATGCCTTTACCGATAAATATGGAATTATTACTCCTTATTTTGATGAAGGATTGGCCAGTAGTGTTCTAAAAGACTTGTTTAAAAATGACTATTTACAAAATAATATTTCCGAACAAGTAAGATTATTTTATGTATCATTAACGAGGGCCAGAGAAAAAATGATTATTGTTACTAATTTAGATGATGATTATGAATTAAGTTATAAATCATTTTTAGGATTTTTAAAAGGGATTAAAAAGAATTTAACTAAATATATAGTAAATATTAATTTAGATACAATTGGTTTGACCAAAGATTATTTATATGATAGTAGTAGTAATAAAATAGAAAAAGATGAAGAAAATGCTAAAATAATTTTTAAAGAATTAAATATTTTTAATGAACAAGTTGAAACTAAAAAAGCCTCGAAGGAAGTTAATCAATTAATTAGTCAACAAGAAAGATTAATTTTGCAAAAAGGAACACTTATTCATAGCATTTTTGAGGAAACCAATTTTTTGCATGTTAGTACGGATAATCCTTTTTATAAACAAATAAACTCATTAAAAGAAAAATTAAATATTACTAATGATACATTAATATATAAAGAAAAAGAATTTTATTATGAAAAAGATGATGTAACTTATCAAGGTATTATTGATTTAGTTTTAATAGATGATAATGTTATTAAAATAGTAGATTATAAATTAAAAAATATTGCTGATGAAAAATATATAGAACAATTAAAAGTATATTATGATTATTTAAAAACTATATTTACTAAAAAAATAGAAACTTATTTATATAGTATTATGAATGATGAATTAAGAGAAATTACTATGATAGACTAATTATAGTAATTTTTTTTAAATTAAAAAGAAAGTCTTAACTTTCTTCAATAAAATATTTAGATTTATGTGGTTCATCGAATAAAAGATTAGGATAACCTTGTTGTCTTAATGCTTCATATACCACAATAGCTACTGTGTTAGATAAATTAAGAGCTCTAACATCACTAGTCATAGGTATTCTCAAACATCTATCAATAAATGGTTTTAAAATTTTAGGAGGTATACCAGTTGATTCTTTGCCAAAGAAGAAATAAATATTTTTCGATTTATCACTATAATCAAATGCGGTATGTGGTTTATGGCCATATCTCGTTAAAAAATAATATTCACCTTTATTTTTAGCAAAAAATTCATCAATATTTTCATAGACAGTATATTGACACTTATCAATATAGTTGACACCACTGCGTCTAACATATTTATCTTCTAAACTAAACCCTAAGGGCTTAATTAAATGTAAATGAGTATTTGTAGCAATACAAGTACGCATAATATTTCCCGTATTAGTAGGTATTTCTGGTTCAAATAAAACAACATTAATCATAATATCCCTCAAATCAAAAATAATTATATAAAATATATAATTAATTGTCAAAATTTGATATTTAGTTTATAATTAAGATGGTGATTATAATGGCAAAGAGAAAAAAATCAAAAGATGTAAGTAGTCCCGGAATGAGTATTGAATTAACGGGATTAATTTTAGCAATTATTGGAATAATTGGTTTTGGTTTTGGTTATGTTGGAACTTTAATTAAAGAATTTGGAATGTTCTTACTTGGTTCTTGGTGGATAGTTTTTGTCATTTACTTATTATTAGTAGGTTTATTTATGGTATTAAAAAGAAAAATGCCTAAATTTTTCTCATCAAGATTAATTGGCTTTTATCTTATAATAATTGTTATTTTAGTAGCTAGTCATTTTACATTTTTAAATAAAATTGAAAGTCCAGCTGATATTTTAAAGATTACTTTTAATCAATTTATGGATCGAATTAATACCATTAATACCGCTAATTCTGTTTTAGATACCGGTAATACATCAATTGCTATTGGTGGTGGTTTAATTGGGGCATTATTTATAAGTGGACTTTATTTTCTTTTTGCCAGAACTGGTACAATAATTGTTTTAGTAATTATGGGCCTTGTTGGTGTAGTTCTGTTACTTGACATTACAGTTAGTGAAGCTTTGGAAAAGGTACGTAGTTTTGTTTCTAGAAATAAAGAGTTAAACGATAATGAAGAAGAAAAGCCTTTATCACTTGCCAATGCTATTGCTGATGAAGATATGGAAGTGATGCCAGGAGAAGAGAAAAAAGAAAATAAAATTGTCATTAGTACATTATCAGATATAAAAAATAGAAGTGTTGAAGAAGTTAAAGAGGTTACGGAAGTTGAACCGGTTATAGTGGAAACGCCAATTACTGGTTCTTATGTATTACCAACTTTAAACATATTGAATCCTTTAAAACCTCAAAAGAAAAATAATTCTGATGCTTTTACAATAAAAAATAAAGACATTTTAGAAAGTGTTTTAAAAGATTTTCAAATTGTGGGAAAAGTTGTTGATGTCCATGTAGGTCCTGCTGTTACTCAATATGAAATTACTGTTCCAGCTGGGACTAAGGTAAGCCGGATTTTATCTATAAATAAAGAAATAGCCTTAGCCTTAGCGGCCAAAGATGTCAGAATAGAAGCACCTATCCCTGGTAAAAATACAATTGGAATAGAAATTCCCAATGAAAGTATTAGTGCTGTACCATTTAGAGAGGTTTTGGAATCTAATCAACAATTTAAAAATAAATATGATATTATGATTACCTTAGGAAAAAATTTAATGGGTAAGACTATTGTTGCCGATTTAGCTAAAATGCCACATCTTTTAGTGGCTGGTTCTACTGGTTCTGGTAAATCAGTTTGCATTAATTCTATTATTTGTTCAATTTTAATGAATTATAATCCTAATGAAGTTAAACTTATTATGGTTGATCCTAAAAAGGTTGAACTTACTAATTATAATGGTACTCCCCATTTATATTGTCCGGTGGTAAATGATCCTAAAAAAGCTTCCATTATGTTGCAAAATGTAGTTCGAGAAATGGAAAAAAGATATGATATTTTTGCCGAGGCTGGTGTTAAGAAAATTAGTGAATATAATGAACATATTGAAAAAGAAAATCGAAAACATCCTGAAAGTCCACTGCCAAAGATGCCTTTTTGGGTAGTAATTATTGATGAACTTGCTGATTTAATGTTAGTAGCATCAAAAGAAGTAGAAGATTCAATTATGCGAATTACTCAAATGGCCAGAGCAGCAGGTATTCATTTAATCGTTGCTACACAAAGACCATCCACTGATGTTATAACAGGTGTTGTTAAAGCAAATATTCCATCCCGTATTTGTTTTGCCGTAGCTAGTCAAATTGATTCACGGACAGCACTTGACATGAGTGGAGCTGAAAAATTACTTGGCAAAGGTGATATGTTATATTTACCAATGGGTGAAAATACGCCAACTCGTATTCAAGGATGTTTTATATCTGATGAAGAAATCAATCGTTTAATTAATTATTGTGCAAAGCAACTTAAAGTTACATATAATGAAGATATGACAACAGCAACTAGCAATTCAGCGAGTGGTAGTGGTAATGGTGATGATGGTTATGATGATCCAATGTATGATGAAATAGTTGAATTTGCTATATCCACTGGTAAAATAAGTGCGTCTTTAATTCAACGAAAATTTAGATTTGGTTTTAATCGAGCTGCTAGAATGATAGATTTATTGGAATCAAGAGGAATAGTAGGTCCTCAAAATGGCTCTAAACCAAGAGAAGTATTAGTAAAAAAAGATGAGGAAGAATAATCCTCATTTTTATACGACATTTTTTGACATTTTTTACTTTACACTATCATATATATAATGTATAAAATTGGTTTACAAAAGAATTTTGATTATGATAAAATAATTATGGAAGGATATGGTTATGATGACTAAAAAAGTGTCAAAGAAAAGTAGCAAAAGTAAAAATACCAAAAAGGAAGAAAAAACTACTATAAATCCCAGAAATTATTTATATGCGCTTTTAATATTAGTTGGAGGCATTCTTTTAGCATTATATATTTCCAAATGGTATGCCGTTAAAAAAGAAGAAAAATTGATGACCAGTTATTTAATAACTTCAAATACAATCCAAAATAGTAATGATTTAAATTCATTTAGTCAACTTATTCAAGAAATGCCATCATCATATTTTATTTATATAAGTTATACCGGCAATGAAGAAGTTTATAATTTGGAAAAAAATTTAAAAATGGTTATTGATAAATATAATTTAAATGATATATTCTATTATGTTGACGTTACAAAACTTATTGATAAAGAAAATTATCTTGAAGAAATAAAAAGTTCTTTAAAATTACCAAGACTTAAAAATGTTCCAGCTATTATTTATGTTGATGAAGGTAAAGTTTTAGAAAGTAATATTTTAGACGGTATAAAAGATACGAATTTTAAAATAAATGATTTAGAAGATTTATTATCAGTTTATGACTATGAAGTAATAAAATAGGCATATAACATATAAGGCAAAATAATTATCTCATACATTAATGTAGGAGGTAATTTTTTATGTTATTTGATAATAACAATATGGATTTAGATTTAGCATTTTTAGATTTAGCAAACTTAACAAAAGATAATATGACAATGAATATGTCAAAGAATAATGAAAAATTTTTCTCTGCCAAAGAAGGATTTTTAAGAGGTAATATTTTTAGAGATGAATATAAACCTTATAAAAATTTAACATTTATTAATATTCGTCCAAAAAGTGATAGAGAAGCTAAGTTATTTAATGTTATGCAATATTCGTTTGCTATTAATGATTTAAATTTATGGTTAGATTTACATCCAGATGATCGTAATGCTTTAATTTTTTTCAAAGAATTAGTTAAGGAAGAAAAAGAAGCCAAAAAAGAATATATGACAATGTATGGACCACTTACTGTTAATAAAGTAACAGGTGACAAATTTGACTGGATTGATAGTCCATGGCCTTGGGATGATTTAGGAGGTAATATGTATGTTTAAATATGTAAAACACACTAATTATCCGATAAGCATTTCTAAAAAAGATTTAAGAATGGCTAAGTATTTAATGACTCAATTTGGTGGTGCTAATGGAGAACTTGCAGCTTCATTACGTTATTTTAGTCAAAAATTTACTATGCCAGATGATAAAGGTAGAGCCTTACTTAACGATATAGCAACCGAAGAACTTGGGCATTGTGAAATGATTTGCACTATGGTTCATCAGCTTACTAAAAATGCTACGGTTAAAGAATTAGAAGAAGCAGGTCTTGGTTCTTATTATGCTGATCACAATAAAGGTATTTATCCAGTTGATGCCTCAGGGGTTCCTTTCGATGTTAAATACTTTGCTGTAACTGCTGATCCACTTGCTGATTTGATGGAAGATATGGCAGCCGAACAAAAAGCCAGAGCTGTATATGAAAATTTAATTGATTTAACTGATGATGAAGATGTTTTAGCCCCACTTTTATTCTTACGTCAAAGAGAAGTTGTACATTTTAATCGTTTTAAAGAATTATACGAATACTATAAAAGTAAAGGATATTAAAATAATATAAGGCTCAAATGGGCCTTTTAATTTGACAAAAAATAAAAAAATAGTATAATAGGCAATCGTTAGAGGGGATATTTATGTATAATAATGAAATACCTGAAAATGATATAAAAAGAGGTAAAATTGTAAAATATGGTTTAGCAACTTTACTAGGATTAACTTTGGTAGGTTGTTCTGGTATAGAAATATATGATGTTGATGTAGATCATACCAAAGATGTATGTTTTAAAACTAAACTAATTGATACTTTAAGCCCTGATTCAATTGGTACAATATCTATGGGAATGGAAACTCATCAAATACCTGAGATAGTTGATAATTTAGAAGAAAAAGGTTATAAAAATATTAAAATTTCATATCAACAAATTCCAGCTGGTTATGAAGTTAAAGAATATGCAAATTATGATTATGAATCAAATACTTTTACCTATCAAGAAACATTAACGTTAAGAAAATAATAAATTTATATTTTGAATAGAAAGAAAAAGATATGGAAAGATTAGAATTTACTACTAAGGACAAATTTGGTAATGATATAGTTTGTGTAGTAATTGCAACTTATCATGATGATGATACTAATAAAGATTATATTGTTTATACTGATAAAACCTTAGATGAAAATAAAAAATTAAAAGTATATTATGGTTTGTATAAAAAAGTAGATAATGGTATTCAATTGCAAGAGGCTAAAACTCCGGAAGAAAAATCTATTGGTTTACAAATTATCAAAGAAATATTAAATGATATAAATAATTGTGAAGTGAAAAGTTAAATTCCAGTTTAAAATAAAAAACAAAAATGAAGAAGAAAGTTCCGAAAAAAGGGACTT
>CANQVV010000033.1 GCA_947627385.1 uncultured Bacilli bacterium | reverse complement strand
CAGTTTAACTTATTTTGCAAATTTTTTGGATAATTTATTTTGCTATTTCAAAGTTAAATTAATTTAAAAATTTATAGCTTGACGTCTAGGTGCTGAAAGCACATTTCGTGAGTAAACTCACCCTACTATCTTGAATGTCTCCTCGTATTCATCTGATTGATTCTCTATATATTCTTTTATTATTGTATTACTTACTTCTCCTACACTTCGGCAAAAATATCCTACTGCCCATAAATGTTGTCCCCAATATCTTCTTTTTAATTCTTTATATTCACTTAACAATATTTTTGATGTCTTTCCTTTTAATTGTTGCACTATTTTGGATACACATATATTTGGTGGACATGATATCAACATATGTATATGATCTCTTCCTATACTCCCCTTCATTATATTTATTCCCATACTATTACAACTTTAAAATTACTCTACTACTACAAATTTAAATTTATTATTTTTTATTTCAACATATGAATTTTCATTATAATATTCTTTGGTAACTGGATTAATAACTTTTTCTAAACTTGTTTTTTCATAAAGTTCTAATAAAGTTATTTTTTCTTCTGAACATTTTTTAGCATAATAACATTCTTTGGCATCATTAATTATTTTTTCTTCTACTACTTGATATAAATGATTATTATGATTTTTAATTACTTTATATGTTGTGGGAATACTTATTATAAGAATAATAATTATAATACTTGCTATAATTGTAATCTTATTTGTATTCATAGCCTTCACCATAATAATTTAAAATAAATTCATCTCTAAATTCTTCTAAGGTATCATTTTCAATATGTTCTCTTATTTGTTGCATTAAATTAGTTAAAAATGCAATGTTATGAATTGATAAAAGTCTTGCTCCAAAAGTTTCATCTGCTGTAATTAAATGTCTAATATAGGCTTTGGTGTAATTTTGACAAGCATAGCAATGACAATTTTCATCAACAGCAGTAAAATCTTCCTTATACTTACTATTTTTTAAATTAATTTTACCATATTTTGTATAGGCGTGCCCATGTCTTGCTAATCTAGTGGGTGAAACACAATCAAATAAGTCTATTCCTCGCATAACATTTTCTATCAAATCAATTGGGTCACCAACACCCATTAAATAACGAAGTTTATCTTCTGGTAAGTATTTAGTAGAATATTTAACCATTTTATACATTGTTTGTTTATCTTCACCAACTGATGTTCCACCAACTGAATAACCATCAAAATTCATTTTAACTAATTCTTCGGCACATTTTTTTCTTAAATCTTCATATTCTCCACCTTGAACAATTCCAAAAAGCATTTGATCTTGACTAGTAAATACTTCTTTTCCTCTTTTAGCCCAGTTAAGAGTTCTTTCAATACTTTTTTCTAAATATTCATGAGTACTTGGCCATTTTACACATTCATCAAAACTCATAACCAAATCACTGCCTAAATCCATTTGAATTTGAATAGATTTTTCCGGAGTTAAAAAGAGCATATCACCATTTTCATGATTTTTAAATTTAACCCCTTCATCAGTAATATCTTTTGCTTTAGCTAAACTAAAAACTTGATAGCCCCCACTATCAGTAAGAATAGGGCCATCATAATTCATAAATTTATGAAGTCCACCCGCTTTTCTAACTATATCCTCCCCTGGACGAAGCCATAAATGATAAGTATTAGCTAAAATTATGCCACAGCCAATTGTTTTCAACTCCTCAGGTGATAAAGTTTTAACCGTAGCATTTGTACCAACAGGCATAAACATTGGTGTTTTATAAATTTTACCATTATAAGTAAATTCGCCTAATCGAGCCATATTTTTCTTTGATTTTTGGATTAATTTATATTCTAATTTCATTTTTTAAACCTCACTACTAAATTATAACATGAAATATTTTTTTTATAAACACTTGCAATTTTATTAAAAATGGATTATAGTATTAAATTGTTTATTAAGGGGTGATGTGATATTATGCCAAAATATCAAATATTTTCAAGAAATAATGTAATTAATTTTTACAAAAAAATTAAATTTTCTAAATTTAAAAATTTAACCAAAGAAAGATGTTTAGAAATCGATGAATTAGTCAATAATTGGTGGGCATATTTTCATAATAATGCTGTTTCATTTTTAGTTGTTTCATATCTCGTAGCGGATAAATTAACTACATCAGCAAAAACTATGGGCCTAAATAATGGTGATGAAACATTTTATTTCTATATTAAAATGTTAGATCCAAGTTTAGTAATGCTGGAAATTTATGAAACTGCTAATACAACCGAAGAATTACAAGAATTGGTTACTAAAAATTTTCCAATTTTTGATCATTACTTATTAAAATTAGAACAACTTTTAAATGAACAATTACAAATATATAAGCCTGAGGATTTATGGGCAAGGGATATAATTAGAAGATAATTATTTAATGAACATAGCATCTCCGAAAGAGAAGAATCGATAATTCTTCTCTTTTGCTATTTCATAAGCATTTAATATATATTCTCTTTTAGCTAAGGCGCTAACTAACATTAATAATGTACTCTTTGGTAAATGAAAATTAGTAATTAAACCATCAATTGCTAGGAATTTATAACCTGGATATATAAAAATATCTGTATTACCTGTACATTCTTTAAATTCATGATATTTACTCATAACAGTTTCAAGTACTCTTGTACTTGTTGTACCAACGGCATAGATACATCTATGTTCTTTTTTAGCTTTATTTAAAATATTAGCAACATTTTTAGTCATTTCATAATATTCTGAATGCATATGATGATCTTTAATATTTTCAACTTCAACGGGTCTAAATGTACCTAAACCGACATGTAAAGTTACATAGCAAATTTCTACTCCCATTTCCTTTATTTCTGCTAGTAATTCTTTGGTGAAATGAAGTCCAGCCGTAGGAGCAGCAGCACTACCTAGATATTTGGCATAAACAGTTTGATAACGATCTTGTTCTTCTAAGGATTTATGAATATATGGTGGAAGTGGCATTAAACCTATTTTTTCGATTATTTCTAAAAAGATACCTGTATATTTAAAATTAACTCTAACAATACCATCTTCTAATTTTTCCATTACTTCACATGTTAAATCATCACTAAATTTAATAATTGTTCCTATGTGTAATCTTTTACCAGGTCTAGCTAAACATTCCCAAATATCCCCTTCAATATTTTTTAAAAGTAATATTTCAATATTAGCCTCAGTATCTATTTTTTTGCCCATTAATCTTGCAGGTAATACTTTGGTATCATTTAATACTAAAACATCACCTTTTTTTAAATAATTTTTTATATTAAAAAATTTAGTATGTTCAATGTCACCATTTTCTTTATTTAAAATCATTAATTTAGATTCACTGCGAACTTTAAGTGGTGTTTGAGCAATATATTTTTCATCTAATTCATAATCATAATCATTAATATTCATAAATTCACTTCCATAAAGTATTATAAATAAAAAAGGACTAAAAGTCCATTATAATAATTCTTTTACTTTGTTAAATAATTCTTCTTCTATTTCTGCAATAGTTCTTATATTGTTATCTTTAACACATTCAATTTTTATAAAATCAAATAATTCAGCCATTTCTATGTATGCTCTTTCAGCATTTCTAATATTATCTTCTGATGTTTCGTGTTGATCTAATTCTTTTCTATTTTTTTGCAATTTTTTACTATATTCATATGGCATATGTAAAAATATTTGAATGTCTGGTCTGGGTAATTCCAATAAATCATACTCTAATTTTTCTAACCATTTAAACATTGCTAATCTAGCATTTTTATCTTTAATTTTTCCAGCTTGATGGCCCATATTACTTGTAACATAACGATCTAAAATAACTATATAATCTTTATTTAAATAATCATTTATTACATCAATATTATATAATCTATCAGCAGCATAATAAAGTGATGCTACTTTACCAGGCACATTATTTGCACCTTCTTTAAACCAACCATCACAAATGCTTTTTTTACCTAGATATGGTCCACCAACAATTTTACCAGTCGGTGTATCATACATTGGAAAAGATAACTCAACTACTTTATAACCACAATTTTCTAAATTTTTCTTTAAAAGTTCACTTTGAGTAGCTTTACCAGAGCAATCTGTTCCCTCAATTAATAATAATTTTCCCATAATTATTCTCCCACTTCTGTACCAAATTTTTGTCCTTCAAAATAATTCGGCAACTTTTTATAATCATTAATATTCATAACTAATATTTTCGTTTGTTTATTTTGACATTTTTTAATAGCATATAAATCCATTACTTGATATTGATTTTTAATTACATCATCATAAGTTAAATAATCAAATTTAGTAGCATTAATATCTTTCTTAGGATCAGCATTATATACACCATCGACATTTGTCATTTTTATAATTAAATTAGCTTCCAATATATCTCGGGCTAGTATAGTTCCTGAATCAGTTGAATAACCACTTAAACCAATTCCACCTCCAAAGATAATAATTTTTCCACTATCAAAAAGGCGTTTTAAAGTACTTTTATCATAATTTTCTAACAAATTTGGAAATTCAAATGGCGTTGAGACAACACTTTCAATATTATGATTAGCCAAATAATCTTTAAGATATAAAGCATTCATCACAGTGCCTAGCATTCCAATGGTATCCCGAGTTAAAGCTTCCATATCCTCATGTTCACGGCCTCTAAAAAAATTACCTCCACCTATAACAACACCTATTTGATGTTTATCTTTTAATAATTTAATAGTATTTAAAATAATATCTAACTTACATTTAGCTACTATATCATTATCTTCTTTTAAAGCTTCACCACTTATTTTTAAAATTATTCTACTCATTTACTTTATCCTTTCAAATAAAACAATATCATATGTAATATCATTTTCAATTAAATGCTTTACAATAGTTTTTCGCCACTTATTATTTTCTATTTTTGGAAAATAACTATCAGCACTTTGCCATTCAGCATTAATCAAAGTTAAATACATTTTATCAGCTAAATTATAAAATGCTTGATAGATAGTGGCACCACCAATTACAAAATATTCTTCATCTTTTTGTAAACTTTTTAATAATTTTTCCATATCATTATAAACTATAACATTAGCATCAGTTATTTTATCTTTATTATTTTTAGTTAAAATGATATTAACTCGATTTGGCAAAGACTTGCCTATGGATTTGTATGTATTATATCCCATTATTACCGTATGATTTTGTGTTGTTTCTTTAAAATATTTTAAATCTTCTTTTAAAGACCAAATAAGATGATTATTTTGCCCAAGTTCTCCATTTTTGCCAATTGCTGCAATTAAAGAAATCATACTGCCACCGGCATAGATATTTTACCATGATGCTTATAATCTATAAGTTTTATATCTTTAAGTTCTTTGGAATTATCAAATTTATAAAAATCTTTTATATCTGGATTAATCCATAATTTAGGAGCCGGATAATCACCTAATTCTTTATATCTTTTTATTTGTTCTTTGATACCTTCTACTTGATTAACATAAATATGTAAATCCTTGGCATTATAATATAATTTACCTACTTTAAGACCACTAACTTGGGCTAAAAGATGTACTAAAACGGCGTACTGAGCTATATTAAAAGGCATTCCCAAAGGCACATCATTACTTCGACAAGTGACAATGGCATTTAATTTGCCATCAGTAACATCCCACATCGTATTCCATACACAAGAAGGTAGAACTGCGGTATTTAAATAATCATCTTGCCATAAACTCATAATCATTCTTCGATCAGTAGGATTTTCTTTCAATTTTTTAATCAAATTATCAGTTAAATTAAATTTGTTTACGATATAACCATAAGCTGTACCAATGGTATGGGCATATTCTTTTGGAAAAATTCGATCTTGATAATGTCCTTCTTCATCTATTTCCCATTCATTCCAAATTTTCACTCCTCTTTCTTGTAACCATCTTACATCATTAGATTTTGCTTGATAAAACCAAAGCATTTCTAAAACAGCTGATTTAAATGCCACAAATTTAGTAGTTAAAATAGGAAATTCCTCTTCTAAATCAAATTCAAAAGATTTAAAAGGAATTTTGATTGTATCAATACCTGTACGATTATGTACTTTAATTCCTTTTTCTAAAATTTCTTCACATAACTCTATATATTTTTTATCCCATTTTGACATAATAAACTCCTAATATTGTAAAGGAAATTTAGAAGTAAGTTCTAATACTTCACCCTTTAATTCTTCTAATTTTTTTTCGTCATTTTTATTTCTTAATGCTTTATCAATTATATGAGCAACTTTAATAAATTCTTCTTCTTTAAACCCTCTTGTTGTCATAGCAGGTGAGCCAATTCTAATGCCACTAGCTATCATGGCTTTTTCAGTTTCATTAGGTATTGTATTTTTATTTACTGTAATATGTATTTTATCAAGTAATTTTTCGGCTTCTTTACCTGTAACATTAACACTACCTTTAACATCAAGTAAAATTAAATGATTATCAGTGCCACCACTTATTACATGATAACCCATTTTAATAAATTCGTCGCTCATTACTTTGATATTTTTTAGAACTTGTTCTATATAAGTTTTAAATTCTGGTTGTAATGCCTCATAAAAACTTTGAGCCTTGGCCCCAATTACATGCATTAAAGGTCCACCTTGGATACCAGGAAAAATTGTTTTATTAATTTTTTTAGCAATTTCTTCATTATTAGTTAAAATAATTCCTCCTCTTGGTCCTCTTAATGTTTTATGAGTAGTAGATGTTACAACATCCGCATAAGGAAGTGGTGATGGATGAAGTCCGACAGCTACAAGTCCTGCAATATGAGCCATATCTACAAACATATAAGCACCTACTTCATCACAAATTTCTCGAATTTTTTTAAAATCAATAATTCTTGAATAAGCTGAGGCCCCAGCAATTATCATTTTTGGTTTTTCAGAAATAGCTAATTCTCTTAAAGTATCATAATTAATTGTTTCAGTTTTCGAATCAACATCATAACTAACTATTTCATAATCAATACCACTAAAATTCAAATTATAACCATGAGTTAAATGACCACCATGATTTAAGTTCATTCCCATAACTTTATCCCCGTGATTAAGTAAAGCTCTATAAACAGCCATATTAGCACTTGAACCACTATGAGGTTGAACATTAGCATATTTACAATTAAACAATTTAGTTACATATTCAATAGCTTTTTCTTCAAACATATCAATATATTCACACCCACCATAATATCTTTTATTTGGATATCCTTCGGCATATTTATTTGTTAAAATACTACCTTGCAATGCTAAAACATCCTTTGATACATAATTTTCAGAGGCAATTAATTCTATATTTTGCTCTTGTCTTTCTCTTTCTAATTTTAATGCTTTTTCTAAATACTTATCCATTTTTATACCTCACATTCTTTGTATTTATAAAATTTATTTATTGACAATAGTTTGCCATAAATTATCAAAAATCATTGCCACAGTCATTGGACCAACGCCACCAGGTACGGGTGTAATATAAGATGCTTTTTTTGAAACACTTGCAAAATCGACATCACCACATAATTTATCATTATCCCTATTAATTCCCACATCAATTACAATAGCATCATCTTTAATCATATCAGCAGTAATAAAATTTGGTTTACCAACAGCACTAATCACTATATCAGCATTTTGTGTATAAAATTTAACATCCTTGGTTTTAGAATGACACATTACTACTGTGGCATCTCTATCAATAAGTAAATTAAATAAAGGTTTACCAACAATATTACTACGATTGATTAAACAAACATTTTTACCATTTAAATCAATATGGTAATAATCCAATAATTTTATTATTCCCTTAGGAGTACATGATATAAATGAAGGTTTGCCAAGTTCCAAATTTCCTACTGAAACATTAGAAAAACCATCAATATCTTTTAAAGGACTAATTGCATTGAAACATTTTTTTATATCAATTGAATTGGGAACGGGGCTTTGCAATAATATTCCTTTAACATCATTATCACAATTGAGTTTATGTATTAAATTTAATAATTCTTCTTCACTAGTTTGGGTATCTAAATGATATAATTTTTCATCTATTCCTAATTCTTTACATTTTTTTAATTTGTTTTTTATATAAATTGCACTGGCTTGATTATCTCCAACCCAAATAATAGCTAAAACAATCTTGCCAGAATAATTAGCAAATTTTTCTTTTAAATCATTAATTATTTCTTGACTTACTTTTTTTCCATCTAAAATCATTTTAATCCTCCTTGAAAAGGCCATAATTATAATCTATGCCAATGCTTTTATAAGCCTTTTCAGTAGCAATACGTCCACTTCTAGTTCTTTTGATAAATCCCTCTTGTAAAAGATATGGTTCAACAACATCTTCAATAGTAGTTACTTCTTCTCCAATACTAGTTGCAATAGTTTCAACACCAACTGGACCACCATTAAATTTTTCTATTAAACTAGTTAAATACTCTCTATCGATATTATCAAGGCCTGAATCATCTACTTTTAATCTTTTTAAAGCTTTATTAGTAATCTCTAAATCAATTATTCCTGTTCCTTCAACTAAGGCAAAATCACGTACTCTTTTAAAAAGCCTATTAGCGACCCTGGGAGTTTTTCTGCTTCTTTTAGCAAGTTCCATAGCAGCATCGTCATTAACCTTTATATCAAACACTTTACCACTTCGAATAACAATATTTTTTAATTCCTCATAAGTATAGTATTCTAATTTAGCCACAATACCAAAACGATCACGAAGTGGGCTTGATAAATCACCAGCTCTTGTCGTTGCCCCAACTAAGGTAAATGGTGGTAAATTAATTTTAATACTCTTACTTTTTCCATCCCCACCTATAACTAAATCTATTTCAAAATCTTCCATAGCTGGATACAATATTTCTTCGATATATGATGGCATCCGATGAATTTCATCAATAAATAAAACATCACCTGGCTCTAAATTAGATAAAATTGCTGCTAAATCCCCAGTTTTTTCAATAGATGGTCCACTAGCTGTTCTAAGAGTTGAACCAAGTTCATTAGCAATAATATGAGCAAGTGTTGTTTTACCAAGTCCTGGTGGTCCATATAATAAAACATGATCAAGAGGTTCATTACGCATTTTAGCAGCCTTAATAAATACTCTTAAATTTTCTTTTATTTCATCTTGACCAACATATTCATCAAGACTTTCGGGACGAATATTTTTTTCAAATATATCTTCTTCATTTTCATTTAAACTAACAATTCTATTATCCATTTTAACCTCCTGTTACTATATCAATTTTATCATACTAAATTTTGTAACGCAAGCATTTTTGCAAACAATTGTTTATATTATTTTAACAACAATTTTAAAGCTTCTTTAACTTGATCTTCTAATGTTTTTGAATTATCAATATTTGGAATAATCTTTTTAATTTCCGCGGATTTATAACCTAAATTTTCTAAAACGCTAATTAATTCTTCAAGATTATTATCTTCTTCTTCAATATTCTCAGCAATAACTTTTCCTTTTAAATCTAAAATAATTTGTCGAGCTAATTTTTCACCAATTTTAGGAAATTTTGTCAAATATAATAAATTTTCTTTATTTATTGCATCAACTATGCCATTGATAGATCCCGTAGCAAACATACCAGAAGCCACTTTTGGCCCCATACCTTTGACATTTATTAATTTCATAAATAAATCACGATCTTCAATTGATTTAAAGCCATACAATGAATATTCATCTTCTCTGATATGATTGTATACATAAACTTTGTATGTTTCACCAATTTGATAACTAAATGGATTAGGAACAAATATTTTATAACCAATATTACCTACATCTATTACAATACTATCAGTATTATTTTCAACTATTTTGCCATTAAAAAAACTATACATTATTATCACCATCTTAATTGTATCAAATTTAATTTAAAAAAAATAGAGATAATAAAAAATTTTCATATTTCTATGAAAATTTATTGTGAATTTATAACTAAACTAACAGCAGCCTTAAATGTTTGATTAAAAGTTTTATTATCATAAGTTGCTGTATGAGATGCATCACTTTTTTCAGAACCATCAGCATTATACATTGCTGTATCTCCTTCATAATAATCTACCCATAAATATATTTTATAAGTATTAGTTGTATTAGCAGCAATGGTTGTCGAATCAATTGTATATATTGTTCTAGTAGTATAAGAACTTGTTGCTGTTTTACTATTTAAATCATTATTAATCAAAGTGTAATTATTTGTACCACTAGCAATTGGACTTAAAGTTGTTAAATAATTATTGTTTTTAAACACTGTTTCATCAGCAGTTCCAACTTTTCTTTTAACATGAAATCTAATTTTATCATTAGTAATTGGAGACTCCCCTGATTTAGAAAGTGTTGTAAGAGCTAATGTATATGGAACTGCTGAAACATTTGAAGAACAGCTGTTTTTAACATCTACAACAATAGGAGCTGTGATATTAGCCATAGCATATGCATCCGTTACGGGATAATTAAACGGTAAACTAATATTGCCAGTAGTATCATTTGAAATTGCAACATTTATACAATCAGTTGTAGTTGTCAACGTTGAATTTGTTATGCTACTCGATATAGTTACTTGAAAATATGCATATGTACTTGCAACCGAAGCAACTATTAAAACTGCAACAAAAATAATGGCTAAAAATAAATATTTTGACATACTATTTTTTTCTTCTATCACATTATTCATCGAATCACCTATCATATTCTACAAATTATTATAATACATTATTTTAAAATAAACAATACATTTTTGTTTAAAATTATTTTATAGACATCAATTATTCTTTAAATTCAAAAATATAATCTAAAATTTGCACTTCATCACCACGTTTAGCGCCCATTTTTTCAAGTTCATCTTCAACTCCCATATTACGTAGTTTACGGGCAAATCGAAGCACGGCTTCATCTTCATTAAATTTTGTCATATTAAATAATTTTTCAATTTGTTCACCTTTAATTACCCAAATGCCATTATCATTAGTAATTGTATATGGTTTTTCTTCTTTAAATTTAAATATCATATGACTTTCAAGTTCATCATTTTCATATACTTCTTTATTATCTAATTCAGTTAATTTTTTGCCAATAAAATTAATTAATTTATCAATTCCTTCATTATACATAGCACTTATCTCATATATAATTTTATCAGGATATTTCTTTTTAAATGCTACAAGATTATTTTTAGCATTTTCTAAATCCATTTTATTAGCTACAATTATTTCAAATTTATTACTTAATTTATGACTATATTTTTCAAGTTCTCTTCTAATAATTTCATAATCTTCTATTGGGTTTCTGCCTTCACTACCACTCATATCAATAACATGACATAATATTCTTGTCCTGGAAGCATGTCTCAAAAATTTATCACCTACACCAGCTCCTTCTGAGGCACCTTCAATTATACCTGGTAAATCTGCCATAACAAATGTTTCATTATTTTTAAGTTTTACTACCCCTAAATTTGGTGATAATGTTGTAAAATGATAAGCGGCAATTTTTGGTTTACTAGCACTTATTTGAGATATTAAGGTACTTTTACCAACAGATGGCAAGCCTACTAAGCCAACATCAGCTAGCATTTTAAGTTCACATTTTATAAGTCTTATGTCACCTGGTTCTCCTTTTTCACTAAATTTAGGAGCCGGATTATCATGGGTAGCAAAAGCTTTATTACCTTTACCTCCACGACCACCTTTGGCTATAACTACTTCATCATTTTCATTTACTAAATCAGCAATTACAAGTTTGGTATCTAAATCAGTAATTGTTGTTCCCATTGGCACTTTAATAATGACATCTTCGGCATTAGAACCATATTTATTAGATCCTTTGCCATTAGTACCCTTAGAACCTTTAATAATTTTCATATACCTTAAATCAATTAATGTTTTAAGTCCTTTATCGACTTTAAAAATTATGTTTGCCCCACGGCCCCCATTGCCACCATCTGGTCCTCCCATTGGCACAAATTTTTCTCGGTGAAAAGATGTACAACCATCACCTCCTTGACCAGCTATAACTTTTAAAGTAATTTCATCGACAAACATAATAATCACCTTTTAAATTATAACATTAATTTATATAAAAACAAAGATTAAGGTCAGTTGCTTGCATTTTTTATTTAATTAGGTTATAATTGTAATCGTGTTATGTCTCCTTAGCTCAGTTGGTAGAGCAACTGACTCTTAATCAGTGGGTCTAGGGTTCGAATCCCTAAGGGGACACCATAAAAAAATTAAAAGTCCATTAAGGACTTTTTTATTATACAAATAATATTATTTTATCTTTTAAAAGTAGCAAAATCTAATACTTCGGATTCATCCGGAGCTATATCAAATTCTATTTTTTGCATCTTAGAATCACTTTTTCCTGATTTATCCGTAACAGTATATAAAATCCAATATTGATTTATATTTTCATATGGTTTAACTTCATGATATATTTGATGAGTTATTTTGTAGTCATTACGATCATCTAAAATAGTTAAATGCTTATAATTAATATCATCAATACTAACTACTTTATAAACATCATCTTCAAATTTAATACTAGGAGCTTGAATATCATTAGGATTATTGACATCTTTTACCCAATGAATTTTTTTACCACTAGCCACCCAACCAATAGTATTTTTATATTCAATTTTATACCAAAAATAACTAGTTCCACTTTCTGTATCGACATTTAATACTTTATATATTTCTCCTTTGCTTACCTTTCCTATGGTTTTGCCATCTGTACTAGCTTTATCGCGTACATTTATTGGATCATCATGTATTACTTCAATATACCATCCTTTTTTTATTTCTTCTATTCTTTTATTTTCTTGCATATTTTTAAATAGGAAGTAACCACCAACTAATAGACCAATCACAAGAAATAAAATCATACTTTTTGCAAAACCTCTCATACAAAAACTCCTATCTATTAAGATTATATCATAAATTATCAATAATTTGACAAAATATCAAAAAACTATTGAATTAAATTAGAAATTCCCGATGGTAGCAAAAAATTAATTTGTAAGAGAAAAATCCCATAATAAAGAGAAT
>CANQVV010000032.1 GCA_947627385.1 uncultured Bacilli bacterium | reverse complement strand
AGTGCTAATATAATTTTGTAGGTTTTTCGACATTTTTATATTCGTCTTTTCCTACATTTTTATATTAGCACTATCAAACTATTTGGTTTACTTGCTACTATATCTAAGGCTTTTATTGTTTTCTTTTTATCAAAGTACAATGTACAATATACTGTTTTATTACTTTTTATGGTTACTATACTGCCATTTATCGATAATACACTGCTTGGTATAACATTAGCATTGGCTCCATCACTACACTTACTATTATTCACATTTAACACATATTTATTATTTATTGCATCTATTATACTTCCACTATATGCTTTATAACTATCAGTATCAGTATCACGATACATTATCCCAAATTCTTGTTTTCCTACTTCATTAAAACTAGATATACTATTATCATTATTATCTTTATTTTTTAAACTTATTAAATTTTTTACTATTAATGGTAATAATATTATTTCTATTATTACACATATTATTATCAGTTCTTTTCGATATCTTTTTATCATAATGTTACCTTCCATCAATAGTACCTGTTGGTACCTATAATAATTTTATAGCACTCACTAGTAACTGTCAAGTACTATTTTAACTTGTAGGTACTATTTATATATTAAAATTACTTATTGAAAGACAGGTAAACATATGAAAATAATTGCCAATCAATATCAAGCAAATGAAATATTTAGAATGGTTAGAGAATACACTGGTCTAACCCAAACAGAACTTGCTAAGGAATTAAATAGAAAAAGTTATCACGGAATTAAAAAAATAGAAAATGGCACCAATAGATTTTATTTTGATACTTTAATGCAAATTATAAAAAAACATAATTTAGAACTTATTATTCAAGAAAAAAATAATTCAAAATGAATTATTTTTTTAATCTATATCATATCTAGCTAAAATTTCAGCCGGAGTTTTTCTAATAGTATTATATACTGGTATAAGTCCCACTATTAAATTAAAGAAATATACAATAATAATACTAATAATAAAGGTTAATGGATTAACCATAAATAAATTTTCAACATATGGTACTTTTGTTAAACAATAAATAATATAATTCATAAAAGCAATTCCCATCACACTGGCAATTGTAGTTATAGCCAATATTTCTCCTGAGAACATTTTATAAATATCAGATTTCTTAATACCAATTGCTCTATAAATACCAACTTCTTTTATTCTTGATAAAAATGAAGATCTAATCATTAATAATATTTCAATTAAAGATATTCCTAAAATTATACCTGACATTATTAAAGTAGTTGTAATACTATCATGTTGCATTTCTAAATATTGTTCTTTGGCATAAGCATATGAATCTTGAATATTTAATTTTTCTTTTTTAAAAAAATCTAAGGCTTTAACTTTATCTTTACTATAAATAGTTAAAATTTTTTCATTACTTATTAAATTATATTTTATAGTATTATTATTAACTAAATAATCATCTATTAATTGACTAGAAATATTTTTATAATAACCAACTACCTTTAATTTATGATTATTAATTTTAATATCAATATTTTTATTTAAAGGCATTTCTATTTTTTTATCTAAGGAAACTATTACTTCATAATCATTATCTGGTAACTTACCATTAACTAATTTAATTTTATCTAATAATAAATTATAATCTACAAAAGATTTTTCCAAATCATTATTATTATCATAAGAATTACTAATTAAATTTGTAAATATACTTTGATCACTATATATATTTAATTCTTCTTTATTAGTTATACCTACAATAGTAAATTCAGGCATATTGTCTAACTCCAAGGAATGATTTAAAAAATCTTCTATTTTAAAGAATCCTTTTGTTTTAGTATTTTCTTGATTAATAAAATTTTCAATTAATAATTTATCAAGTACTACTTCATTTTTATTTAAAGGCATTCTTCCCATTAATAAATTATTTTCATTAATAAAATTAATATCTGAAAGAGATGCAGTAATTAAACCATAAGCATTTTGAGTTTGAATATATTTATCATATGGAAACATTAAGGTTATTTGGCTATTATTAGGTAACATATACTCTACTAAATTATTACTTTCATAATTTAAATACTCATCTACTTTTATATTTTTAACATTAACTGTTAAATAATTTTTATTAATATTAATAAAATCTTTATCTTCAATATTTAAAGTAGCTGCTATACTAGATATAGCATAAAAAATAAACATACCAGATAAGAAAAATCCTCCTAGTAATATCTTTTTTATTACTGGATAATCAAGTATTTTTTTAAAACCATAAGGTATATATGATATGAGTCTAAAAATACTACTATATTTTATTTTAAAATTATTATTATTTAAAACATCTAAATTAAAATCTATTTTTCTAGAATTTTTTATTTTTTCTTTATGGCCATCAATTAATTCAATATTAGAATTATTTTCTACAACTTCTAATTTAGCACCATCTAAACTTGCAATATAAATATTGCCATTTTTAAAAACTAAATTTATATCTACATTTTCATTATTATTACGATATACATTGATATTAATATTATCTTTTTGAATATTTTTTATATCTTTATAATCTTTTAAATAGATACGATTTTCTATATCATAAGCCAGTGAATCAACTTTGGCATTTTCATAATCATTTATAATTTTACCATCTTGAAGTTCAATAATTCTGGTAGCATAAAATTTAGCTAATTCTTCTTCATGAGTAACCAATATTACTAAGGTGTTTTCAGAAATACTTTTTATAATATCCATTACTTCTAAACTCGTTTTACTATCTAAATTACCAGTAGGTTCATCAGCAATAATTATTTTAGGATTTTTAACTAAGGCTCTCGCAATTCCTACTCTTTGTCTTTCACCACCAGATAACATATTAGCGGGACGATTTTTAAATCTCTCAATTCCTACTTTTTCTAAAACATACATTACTCTTTTTTTGATTTCTTCTTTATCTTTGAAGCCAATTAATTTTAAGGATAATGCTACATTATCAAAAACTGATAAATTATCAACTAATTTATAATCTTGAAAAATATAACCAATATTGATATTTCTGATTTTATCAATTTTATGAGATGATCTTCTAGTAATTCTTTGACCATCGACATAGATATGGCCACTAGTTATTTTATCTAAACCCCCAATGGCATTTAAAAGGGTTGTTTTACCACTACCAGAAGGACCAAGAATAGCCACTAAACCTTTGGTAGGAAGTGAAATATTGACATTATCTATAACATGAATTTGATTTTTACGATAGTGATTAAAATATTTATTTACATTTTCTAATTTTATCATTATTATATCCTTTCCCCATAAGTTTTTATAATGGAATTTTTAAATATCTTACGGCCATATCTTAAAGACATTATAATAGATAGTAATATTAAGATAAAAAATACAACTATATATTCTAAAATACCAACATATTTAGTTATATTTTGTAAATAAATATAATTAATCACATTTTTATTAATCAAGTAAATAAATATTAAAAATACAATATAAGTAAAAGTGGCTAAGGTTATAAGTTCTGCCATTAAAATACTTATACATACTTTTTTAGTACCACCTAAGGTTCTAATCGTCGTATAGTAACTATTTCTAGATTTATAAATAATCTTAATAATAAAATAAGTAATAAAGAATAATGTGATAATTAAGATGCTCATAACAATTAATTTCATTATTTTAAATACTTGTCTTAACATTTCTATTTCATCTAATTTAGCTTTACGCATTTCCATTGTATTAAAACCTAATTGATTAAGTTCTTTAACTGTTGTATCTAAATCTTTAATTTCTTTTACAAAAACACTACTTTGATAAATATTACTATTAATTATATCTATATAATCTTGATTATTTATGTATACATTATCTAAAATATCATTATAATTAGTACCAATTATTTTTTTTGCATTATTAGAATTTAAAATTTTAGTAATTTTAAATTCATAATCATTATTTACATAAATATTTTTTACATTAAGATTTAAAATTTTATTTAAACAATTATTATTAGAACAATAGTAATTCAAATCATCTTTAATATATACTTCTCCTCTTGGGATAACATCACTACTTAATATATTAAGATATATACCATCTGTATAATTATTAAAATAAGTTTCATTTAACTTAAAAGTTAAATTTAAATAAGATTTATTAATATTTGTAAGAAGATTATTAAGAACTTCATCACTAACATAAAATTCTAAGGTATATTCATTAAAAGAATCATCATAAATTATACCAACTACTTTAAACTCCATAGCAAATTCATCAGATTTAAAAGTTGAATTTAATATTTCATCTTGCATAGAATTTAAATACCAATTATCTCTACTTCCTTTAATTACTATTTCACTACCAGAATTAGGTATATTACCCACATCTACTGAATTAATTTTTTGGGTGTTTATTTTACCATCTAAGTAAAAATTACTATTATTTATAAATAATTCATAATCAGTTATTAAATCATTTTTTACTATATAATCAACATTGGATAATTGATTTATTTTTTGATAATCATCTTCTGTAAAATAAGTTTTATCTTTTTTATTTATAACTATTCTATTATCTTTTGAATTATTAAAATATTCATTATAACCATTAGCTAATTCTTCATATTCACTAATTTTTAAACTACCATAACAACTAATTAAAGTAATTGTAATTAAACTAAAAATAATAAACATTAATAAAAATTTAATTGGTAAATTAAAAGCATTACGCATTCCTAACATAATTTTATTTAAAAATGTTATATTACTTACCTTTTTACTTTTTAAATCATGATCTAAATTAATTTTTTTAAGTAAAGTATTTTCTAAAATTTTACCATCATGCATTCTGATAAATCTCGTTGCATAAGAAGCTATCTCACTTTTATTATGCGTTACTACTATTACTAATTTATCATGGGATATTTCATAAAGTAATTTTAGAATTTCTTTACTAGCTTTACTATCCAAGGCTCCGGTTGGTTCATCAGCTACAATTATAGGAGTATCATTAGCTAGGGCTCTGGCAATTGCTACTCTTTGTTTTTGACCTCCGGATAATTTAGAAACATGTGTATTTCGATATTTTTTTAAACCAACTTTATCTATCAAATTTTCAGTTATTGCTTTTATTTCATTTTTATTTTTACCATTTAAAAGCATAGTAAGTTCAATATTTTCATAAACAGTATAGCTATTAACTAAGTTAAAATTTTGAAAAATATTACTTACATATTTCCGACGATACTCTAAAAAGTCTTCTTCACTATAATGGCTAGTTTCTTCACCATTTATATACATTTCTCCATCTTCATAAGTATCTAAACCCGATAACACATTCAATAAAGTTGATTTACCAGAACCTGATTCTCCGGTAATAACAACAAATTCTCCTAAATGTAGTTCAAGATTAATTTTAGTAATTCCCGGGGCAATTACTCCATCTTGATAATAATACTTTGATACATTCTTTAATTTTAACATATGCCACCTCACTAATAATCATAGGAAACATAAAATTTGTTCCTTAAAAAGATATTAAAAACTATTATTTTTAATTTAGCAATACTTTCGACATAACTTGTCAAAATTAGACAGCAAATAAAATTTATTTTTTTATTTCTTGTTTTAAATCGTATAAATAATTTAAAGCTTCCATTGGACTCATATTAAGAGGATCAATATTTTTTATTTTATCAGTAATAACATTTTCTTTTTTTACTGCTTCTTCTTCAAAATCAAAACTTAATTGAACTTTATTATTATCTTGACTCGATTTTTTATTAGAATTTTCATATTCTTTTAAAATTGTATCAGCCCGATTTAATAACTCTTCTGGCATTCCGGCAAGCCTTGCCACATGAATACCATAACTTTTATCAATAGCACCATTTTTAATTTTATGCAAAAAAGTAATTTGGCCTTCATTTTCTATGGCTGAAACATGAACATTTTTAATTGTTTTATATTTCTTTTCTAGGCTAGTTAATTCATGATAATGCGTAGAAAAAAGTGTTAATGCTTTAATATTATCAGCAATATACTCTAAAATAGCTTGGGCTAAACTCATACCATCATAAGTAGCTGTTCCTCTTCCCAGTTCATCAAAAATTATTAAACTATTTTCAGTAGCATTAACCAAAGCATTACGAGCTTCTTTCATCTCTACCATAAAAGTTGACTCACCAGATACTAAATCATCTGAGGCTCCAATTCTGGTAAATATTTTATCAATAATTGGTAAATCAGCACTTTTAGCTGGTACAAATGAACCCATTTGAGCCATTAAAATTATTATGGCAATTTGTCGCATATAAGTAGATTTACCACTCATATTAGGTCCTGTAATTAAAAGAGTACTAGCATTATTATCCATATGACAATCATTAGCAACATATAAATCTCCACTGACAATTTCTACTACGGGATGTCTTCCATCTTCTATTTGAAGACGTTTTTCTAAATTTAATTTAGGACGCACTAAATTTAATTCTTCACTACAAATAGATAATGCTAAAATAGCATCAATTTCACTTATTGTATCAGCTGTTTTTTTAATTTTTAAAATTTCTTTTTTTATAATATTTTTAATTTCATTAAATAAATTATATTCTAAATCAATTATCTTTTCTTCGGCATTTAAAATTAAGGCTTCTTTTTCTTTTAATTCCGGAGAAATAAATCTTTCATAATTAGTTAAAGTTTGTTTTCGCTCCCAACCAAAATTTTCAGTAACTTCTTTGGCTTGGGCTTTGGAAACTTCAATGTAATAGCCTGATATTTTATTAAAACCAACTTTAATATTTTTAAGCCCAGTTTCTTCTTTAATTTTACTTTCTAAATTAACCAGAAAATCTTTGCCACCACTTCTAATACTTTTTAATTCATCAAGTTCACTATTATAACCATCTTTTATTAAATATCCTTCTTTTAATGTAATTGGCGGATTTTCATAAATAGCTTCTTCTAACAGCATATAAATATCTTGATGGGTATCAATATTTTCATTAAATTTTAATTCTGTCAAAATTTCTTTAATTCTTGGTAAAACTTTTAAACTATTTTTAAATTGTAATAAATCTCTCCCATTAGCATTACCGGCATTAATTTTGCCACATAATCTTTCTAAATCATATATTTCAAATAATAAATTTTTTAATTCATCTTTTAAAATAAAATTATTATTTAAAACTTCAATTTTATCATATCGTTCATTTAATTTATTAATATCTTTTAAGGGATGCATTAAAAAACTTTTTAGTTTTCTAGAACCCATAGCTGTTTTACATTTATCTAAAAGCCATATTAAAGAAAATGTGCGATCTTTTTGTCTAATAGTTTCAAATAATTCTAAATTACGGACAGTATGAATATCCATCTCTAAATAATCAACTTTGGAAATATCTTTAACTTCATTAAAATTATTAATACTTTTTAATTCTTTAACAACTAAATAATAAAATAAATGATTAACACCAGCTTTCTTTCTAGCATCAGTTAAAGTATGTAAAAAAGGGACATCTTCACTATAATATTCACTAGAAAAAGAAACATCAATACCATATTTATTTTTAAGTAAATCAACCAATTCAACATTCAAATTATCTAATAATATGACTTCTTTTATTCCTAAACTTAATATTTCACTAATTAATTTTTCGGTATTTTTAGATAAAGTAACACTATTAAGTTCACCTGTTGAAATATCAGCATAGGTTATAATAAAAATATCACTAAATTCTAAGATGCTAGCAATATAAGAATTACTATGTTCATCTAATAGTTCAAAATCAGTAATAGTTCCTTTACTAATAACATCAACTACACCTCTTTTAACAGTATCTTTGGTAGATTTAGGATCTTCTAATTGCTCACAAATGGCAACTTTATAACCTTTATTAACTATTTTTTCAATATAACTTTTAACAGCATGATAAGGAACTCCACACATTGGTACTTTTTCAGAAAGTCCTGCGGATTTACCAGTTAAAGTAAGTTCTAATTCTCTTGATGCAGTTATCCCATCTTCAAAGAATAATTCATAAAAATCTCCAAGCCGAAAAAATAACAATTCATCTTGATATTGATCTTTAATCTCCATATATTGTCGCATCATGGGACTTAATTTTGTTCTATCTACTTCATTTCTTTTCATAAATTTTATTATACTATTATTAAAGTATAAATACAAATAAAAAAGCTTCATTATGAAGCCTTTTTGTTCTTTTTAATTAAATTTATTAATAAAAATATAATTGTTGTCATTAATGCCGGTATTCTAAACATCAAACACATACTCAATATTCTATTAGTTAATGTTCCATTCATAGTATAACCATTTCTGAATAAAACCAAAAGAGTAGCTGTAAATGGTGTTTTACCACTTATAAAATGGATTCCCATAGCAATTAAACTTAAAAATACAGGTGATACTAATAAAATTATATAAAATATCAACATTGTTTTGATATTACTTTTTTTAGCTACAATTATTGTAGCTATAACTTCTAAAATTAAACTAGTAATATAAATAACAATATGATCAATACCCTTTAATTCTAATAAACATAAAATAAATAATAATATAATATCTAAAACTAAATAAACTTCAATTACTAGCGGAATATTAAAATCATTTTTTACTTTATTTTTTCCCTTTTTACTCATTTTTATCAACCCTATTCTATATTTTCATTAATTCATTTTCTTTTTCTTTGACTTTTTCATCAACTAATTTATTATATTTATTAATAAGTTCTTGAACATCATCTAAATATAATTTTTCTTCATCTTCGGGAAGTTCTGCCTTTTTTATTTTTTCATTATCTTCTTGACGAATGTTACGTAAAGCAATTTTAGCTTCTTCTCCTAATGATTTAGCCATTTTAACATATTCACGTCTACGATCCTCAGTAAGTTCTGGAATCGTTATAATAATCATTTCACCATTATTACTCGGAGCAATTCCTAAATTTGATTCGTTAATGGCCTTTTCAATTTCTTTTAAAGCACTACGATCAAATGGCTTAATAAATAATTGTTTAGCCTCAGGAACTGTAATATTGGCAATACTATTAAGAGGAGTAGGATTACCATAATATTCAACCATTATGCCATTTAACATAGCAGGATTAGCCCTACCAGCCCTAATTGTTAAAAGTTTACTATCTAAGGCTTCCATTGCTTTTATCATTTTACTTTCGGTATTTAAATCCATTATTTAACCTCCATAACACCATTATAATCTACTTGGGTGGTTTTGACAAGAAAAGTTATATATAATCGCCCATAATTATTAATATAAAATGCATAATTATTTAAATCATTAATTGTTTCATCTATTTTTATTAAATCTACTCCCTCAACTTGTTTTTGATTATCTGTTAAATATGTTCTAATTTTTTCTTTAATATTATCCATATTCAAACTATATTTATTTAAAATTTCATTTTCAGTTAATAGTTTACCATTTTTAGTATTAAATATATAACTTCTAGTAGATGTAAAAGTTAATAAATCAAAACATGAATAATTAAAATCATTTAATACTAAACTAACATAATTTTCATATTCATAATTTTCATAGGTCCGATAAGTAAGGGCATATAAGTTATCATAATTATAATTAATAATATCACTACTAATTAAATTTTGATCACTAATATATTGAATATTATTTTTATATCTTGTATTTTCATCTTTTAATGACTCAGTTAATGTTTCTTGTCCTTTGATATTTATGACAACATTTTTATAATTAAGTTCTGCCCCTTCACTCAATATTTCATCATCAATATAATAAATATAATCTTTATTACTATCTATTTTATAATTTGTAATAGTAGTATTTTCATTTTTAGAATTATTATCACTATTTAAAATATATTTAGTAAAGAAAAAACCACCAATAGCTAAAACAAGTACAAAAACTATAAAAAATATAAATCCCAATTTACTTCGAAAATTTTCTTCCATAATCTTACTCTACTTTCATATATTCTGCCAAAGTTTTTTTAAATATATCTTTGGTAACTTCTTCTTGATAAGCATTATAATATAAATCTGGGGTTACTGATCCTTTAATGATTGACGTTTCATCGAAATAACCAATAACATCACCATTTTTTACTACGATAACTGTTGGAGCATATATATTTTGAACACCATCATCATCTACCGGAGCATAAACACTTAATGTATTAACTACGGTTTCATAAGTTCCATTTGATTCAGCACGATCACTTTTAAAATCATAATAACATATTTTATCAACACCTAAACTCGTTGCCACTTCATTTAAAAGACTAGCATATTTATTTGACCATTTATTAGAAGGAAAAGCCATTAAAACTATTCCACTTCTCCCCTTTAAAATATCTAATACATCACTGGCATCACAAAAGACATATAAATTATTATCAGGTACTAAATTATAAAGAGAACTGAATTTTTTAGCTTCACTATCTTCATCTTTTTTAAAATCAATTTGACCAATATAAATAAATAAGCCAATAAATATTATAAATAATGTTATATATATTACCATTTGGACTTTATTTTTAAATAATTTCTTTTTCTTCATAGTAACACCTACTAAAATTATAGCAAAAATACCTAAATTATTTAAGTTAATTAAATAATTTAGGTGTTAAATTACTGTATAGAAAAAAAACAACTTACACTAAAATAAGTTATTTTTCACATTGCTCACACACTACATTATTATTTTTCTCTACTAATAAATTACCGCATGTTGGGCATACTTCACCAGTTGGTTTATACCAAGTAGCATAATCACATTTAGGATATCCGGAACAGCCATAGAAAATTTTACCTTTTTTGGTTCTTCTTGCTACTATATCTTTATGACATTTAGGACATTCAGCTACTTTAACTGCTGTATCTTCTTCTTTTTTAGTTTTTTTAATATATTTACATTTTGGATAGTTAGAACATGCAACAAATTCACCAAATTTGCCTTTTCTAATAACCAAATTGCCACCACATTCAGGACAAGTCTCCCCAGTAGCTACTGGCGCTTTTTTCTCCATATTTTTAAGAGCATCATCCATTATTGGAGCAAATTTATCATAAAATTCATGTAAAACTTTAATATTATCTTTTTTTGCTTCGGCAATGTCATCTAAATCTGATTCCATCGAAGCCGTATATTTAACATTAATGATATCACTAAAATATTCTTGTAATTTATCAGTTGTTTCCATACCCATTTCCGTAGGTACAAATTTCTTTTCTTCAACTTTTACATAATCATGATCTTTAAGAGTACTTATAATAGTGGCATAAGTAGAAGGACGACCAATACCTAAACTTTCTAATTCTTTAATTAAACTTGCTTCGGTATATCTTGGAGCTGGTTTAGTAAAATGTTGATATTTATTGATTTTATCAGCTACAACAACATTACTTTTATAATCTTTAAAATTAGGAAGAATTTTATCTTCACTATCTTCATACTCAGAATAAACTTTTAAATAACCATCAAATGTTAAAACAGAACCAGTTGTTTTAAATAAATAATCATTATTTTCAAAAGTTACAGTTGTTGCTTTAACTTTGGCATCAGCCATTAAAGATGCTAGTGCTCTTATATATATTAGTTTATATAATTTATATTCATCATTACTTAAATATGGTTTAACACTTTCAGGTGTTCTATTAATACTTGTTGGTCTAATACCTTCATGGGCATCTTGCATATTTTCATTTTTCTTACCCATCTTAGCATAACCAACATATTCTTTACCATATGTTTTATTAATATAAGCTTTGGTCGCACTTACAAATTCATCAGATATTCTAACACTATCGGTACGCATATAAGTAATTAAACCGACAGTTTCATTTTGCAAATCAACACCTTCATATAATTTTTGGGCAATTTTCATTGTTTTAGAAGCAGCAAAATTAAGTTTATTAGAAGATGCTTGTTGTAAAGTAGAAGTTTTAAATACTTCTCTGGCCATCTTTTTACGATCTTTTTCTTCAATATCTTTAATCGTAAATGAATTAGATAATTTAGCTAATATTTCATCAGCTTCTAGTTCACTATTTATTTCAATATCTTTGCCTTTATATTTAAAAAGCTCAGCTGTAAAATCTTTAAAATCAGCCTCAATTGTCCAATATTCTTTGGGAATAAAAGCTAGTATTTCTCTTTCACGATCAACAATTAATTTTAAAGCTACTGATTGAACTCGACCAGCACTTTTACCACCTGTTTTATATTGCATTAATTTAGATAAACGAAAACCAATTATTCGATCGAGAATTCTTCTAGTTTCAGCACCTTTAACTAAATCCATATCAATTTTAGCATGTTCTTTTATACTTTTTAAAACAACATCCTTAGTAATTTCTCTAAAAATAACTCGATCATATTTTTCCTCGGGAATACCTAATTCTTCTTTTAAATGCCAAGATATAATTTCTCCCTCACGATCTGGGTCGGTGGCAAGATAAATATGATCAGCAGCGTCAACTAATTTTTTTAACTCTTTGACATCTTTATTTTTACCTTTAATAATTACATAATTTGGTTTAAAGTCATTATCAAGATCAACACCTAAACCATATTTACCAGTGGTAGCTAAATCTCTAATATGACCTTTTGATGATACTACTTTATAATCACCAGCTAAATATTTTTCAATAGTTTTACTTTTAGCAGGTGATTCAACAATAACGATATTTTTCAAAATATCACTCCCATCATTTATACTTTATACAATGAATTTTATTTCTTGTCAATTAAAAATATTTATTTTAAAGAAATTTTTATAAAAAAGAAGATACTTTACAATATCTTCAATTTTTCCATTTGGAATTTTGCCTATTTTTCTTTTTAATCAAATTTTTATATTTACAAAGCTATAATCATTCGGCTATATCTAAGATAAATGGATTTGTTTTGGTTCCTTCTCCTCCATCTTTGATTGTTGCTTCTGATGAAAGATAGAAGACAGGCCGCACGCCGCGCACGCCAATCAAGCCGTTGCTGTACACGTTACCGTCACTACTCACACCCCGCGCGCCGACACCCACGTTACCAACGCTATCCACACCCCAGCGAGTGCTTAACCATTCATAATTACCACTTGGATTTAAACTATCATTTCCATAATATATCCATGCATTTTTCACTGTACTATAACTTCCTGGATTTCCTTCGGGATATGCGTATAAATAATCGTGTATGTACATTAAGCTTATCTTTGCTTTCACTTTATTTGTTGTAGGCCATTTATAGCTTTCAGATACTACTGTTGTTGACCCTGCTGGTTGTTGTACGTAGTGTGTTGTCTCTTTTTGTCCTGTTTCTATTTGGTATGCTGTATCTCCATTATATGGATATTCTATTGTATCTCCGTACATCCATTCATGTTCGGTGATTAGATTATACCATGTACTTGCTGTTTCACCATTATAATTATCTCCGGAACGTAGGTAGTCGTACTGTGCACTATCTACGAAGATGTCTGTATCATTATCTACTTTATCATCATTATTGCCTTTACCTGCTTTTGTTCCATTTGCTGTTCCATTTATTCTTTGAAACAAGTCTGCTTCATTCCATTCTGGACATATTCCATTTGGACATGCATCTACTCCACTACCACTTATTTCATATTCATCATTCCACGTAAACCCTGTTACCGATTCTTCTTCTACAAATGTCTCTTTGATGAGTTTCATTTCACCTTCTTCGGTAATTCCGATTATTCTATACATGTATTTTTTTATTAAATCATCACTTGTTCCACAATTCTCGGTTGTTCCGAAGCATATCCAGTTTGGTACGTCTCCTGTTCCTTGATATCTATACATTCCTCCTACTATTTCTTTTGATAAAGTACCATTTGGATCTTTACTTCTTAAAAACGCTATTTTGGGATCTGGTACTATTACATCACAATCTAAATTCTTACTTGTT
>CANQVV010000031.1 GCA_947627385.1 uncultured Bacilli bacterium | reverse complement strand
AACAAGTAAGAATTTAGATTGTGATGTAATAGTACCAGATCCCAAAATAGCGTTTTTAAGAAGTAAAGATCCAAATGATACTTTATCAAAAGATATAGTAGGAGGAATGTATAGATATCAAGGAGTAGCAAGCGAAGAAGGAGTAGATGCTACCCATAAATTAGTTAGTACTAATTATATTTGTTTTGGTACAAATGATAAAAATGCTTGTTTAGAAGATGAAGAAAAATATATGTACAGAATAATAGGAATCACCACAGATGGAGAAATGTATTTATTAAAAATGAAAGGTGTCGAAGAAAGCAGTAATAAAACTTTTAAGTGGAATTCAAAATACAGTTCAGTTGATTGTTTAGGAAAAGCTTGTGAATGGCCAAATGTAGATATATATAAAAGATTAAATGGAATATCATCAAATGGTAATCCAGTCTTTATTAACAATACAAGATATAATTATATGGTAGAAGGAAATCCTTGGTATAACTTAATAGTAAATCATAACTGGATGTATGGTGACATAGATAATTCTATGTCAAATACTATATTAAATGAAGAAAAGGTATATGGAGCTAAAAATAATGGAATCGTAATATATGAAGTAGAAACGGGAATGAAGTCAACACAATATTATGAGCAAATAAATGACAGTTGGCAATATGCAAAATATCGATGGAATAAAAATAAAAGCGTTAATGCCAAAATAGGATTAATGTATTTACATGATTATTATTTAGCATATGATAATATTATAAATTGGTATGATAATTATAATATGTATAATTGGTTATTATTTACTAATATTAAAGAAGAAACTGGCTCTACTTATGAATGGTTATTATCAAGAAGAGGAATTGAATCAAATGATTATTACTATACTTATAATGCTCATGCAAATGGTCATACTTGGCCTTATCGTTTAATAGATTTAAATGCTGTTAGACCTACTTTCTATCTTTCATCAGATGTAACAATTAAAGATGGAGGAGAAGGTACTAAAACAAATCCGTTTATCTTGGATGTAGAATAAAAATATTGCTAATTAAGTGTAGAATTACTACACTTTTTTCTTTACTAAACTATTAAATAATAGTATACTTTATTTAGAATATAATATATGGAGGTATGAAATGAGAATAAGAATTATTAGTGCAGTGGTAGCATTAGCAATATTAATTCCACTAATTTGGTTAGGAGGTTATCCTTTTGCTATTGGAATGGGATTACTTAGTATTTTAGCTTATAAAGAGATAATCGATTTGAAAAAATCTCATAAACCATTTCCTCGAATAGTTCAATGTCTTGGTTTAATTTCCTTATTATATATTGTAATTGGTGATTATGGTAGTGTATCAATAGACTATTCTAAAATATTTTTACCAATAATATTACTTTTAATACCAACAATATTTTATAAAAAAGATAGATATTTAACTAATGATGCTTTATTTTTACTTGGTAGTGTCTATTTAATAGGTTTTTTATTTAATATATTAATTATATTAAGAAGCGTAAATTTATCGGTATTAATTTACTTATTAGTAGTAACTATTTTAACTGATACCTTTGCTTATGCAATTGGTTGTTTAATAGGTAAACACAAAATGGCTCCGAAAATAAGTCCTAAAAAATCATGGGAAGGCGCTATTGCTGGCTTTATTGGTGGTAGTATAGTTGGTTCAATAGTTTATACTAATTTTGTAGGAACATTAAATTTTAAAGTTGTTTTAGTTACTATTATCTTATCGATTGTTGGTCAATTAGGAGATTTATTTTATAGTAAAATAAAAAGAGAAAATGGTATTAAAGATTTTTCAAATATTATGCCAGGACATGGTGGTATATTAGATCGCGTTGATAGTTTAACATTTGTTGTATTTACATATATGTTATTATTATCATTTATTTAAAGGAGATGAATTACAGCATGTGGTTTTTAACTTTATTATTATTTATATTTATTTTAGGTATTATTGTTTTAGTTCATGAATTTGGCCATTTTATTTGGGCCAAAAAATTTGGTGTATACATTTATGAATTTTCGATTGGAATGGGACCAGTTATATATAGTCATACTGGTAAAAAAGATGGTATAAAATATAATATTAGAGCTTTCCCAATTGGTGGCTTTGTTTCAATGGCTGGTGAAGTTTATGAAGATGATGAAGAAACAAAAATAAATGGCAAAAAATTGCCTAAAAATAAATTCTTATGCAATAAACCAATCTGGCAAAGAATAATTGTTATGGCAGCCGGAGTTACAAACAATTTTATATTGGCAATACTTTTATTATTTTTAACTTCATTAATTTGGGGTGGAGAATCACTAGCTCCAAAGGTTGATGCTGTAATGGAAGGTTATCCAATGGCTGAGGCTGGTATTGTTAAAGGTGACACTATCGTAGCTATTAACAATAAAAAAGTAAGTACTTGGGATGAAGCTCAAATAGTTTTATATTATAAAAATAAAAATGATTATACAGAATTTACCATAAAACATGCTAATGGTAAAACAGATAATTATAAAATAGTACCAGTAGAAGAAAAGCAAGAAGATGGTAGTAAAGTTAAAGTTTATGGTATAAATATTAATCAAGATAAAAATTATGGCCTTTTAAATAGTATTAAATATAGTTTTGCTAAGTTTGGTTCTGTTGTTGGTTCAATGTGGCTAACTTTGGCAGGATTATTTACTGGTAAAATATCAATTGATGCCTTATCTGGACCGGTTGGTATTTATACAGTAGTAGGTCAAAGTGCCAGCCTTGGTATTTATTATATTATATATTTAATTGCATATTTATCTATAAATGTTGGTATTATTAATATTATTCCATTCCCAGCTTTTGATGGTGGTCATATATTATTCTTAATAATTGAAAAAATAAAAGGAAGTCCAGTTAATCAAAAATTTGAAAATTTATGTCATACAATTGGTTTTATTCTAATATTATTATTAATATTATTTGTAACAATTAATGATGTAATAAGATTATTTTAAGTAAGCTCTTGCTTACTTTTTCTTTTTAAAATATAATTAAATTATGAAAAATGAATTACGTAAACAATATATTTTAAAAAGAAAAAGTATAGCGAATAAAGAAGAAAAAAATAAAATTATTTTTCAAAAAGTAATTAATAATTTAGAAGTTATAAATTGTTCAACTATATTAATATATGTTTCTTTTAATGATGAAGTAGATACTTTAAATTTAATTAAATATTTTTTAAGCTTTAAAAAAGTAGCTGTTCCTAAAATAGTAAATAATATGATGGAGTTTTATTATATTAATAGTTTAAATGATTTAAAAGAAGGAACTTATAATATTTTAGAACCAACAACTAATAAGAAAGTAACAAATTTTGATAATACTATTTGTATAACCCCAGGTATTTGTTTTAATAAATCTGGATATCGAATAGGATATGGTAAAGGTTATTATGATAAATTTTTTAGTAAACATCAAGTATACTCAATTGGTCTTTGCTATCATGAATGTTTAATAAATGATTCTTTTGCTAATTTTTATGATAAAAAAGTAAATAAAGTAATTAGTGATATAATTTAATAGAAAAGAGGAGGTTATGAACTTTTAAATTTTATTAAAAATAATCAAAATTGTTTTCAAGATTTTATTACAAGAAGTACATATCATAGTAATGCTATTGAAGGAAGTACTCTAAGTATAAATGAAACATTTGCTTTGTTGTTTGAAAACAATTATTGTAATATTGAAAATGTAAGCCCAAGAGAAATATATGAAGCAATCAATCATAAAGAAATATTAAAAATATTATTAGATAAAATAGCTAAAAAAGAGAAATTATCTAACGAATTATTACTTGAAATAAATCAAACTATTAATAATAATATAATGTATGTTGGTGGATATAGACTAGGTTCAATTAGAATTGTTGGTTCTGAGAAAAAGTTTCCATTGCCAGATGAATTAGATAAAAAAATGCAAATATTTATTAATAATTATAATGATTTATTAATAAATGATATAACAATGGAAGATATAGCTAAAATGCATATGACTTATGAAAATATCCATCCATTTCCAGATGGTAATGAAAGAACAGGAAGATTATTAATAAATTATTTGTTATTGCAAAAAAATATGTGTCCAATAGTTATTCCGGTATCGATTAGAAAAAATTATATGGAAGCCTTAGAAAATAATGATATTGAAAAATTAACTAAAATATTTACTGATTTACAACAAAAAGAATTAGAAAGAATTAATGATTTTAAAAATTAATTTTGTGATATAATATAGGTGTTCTTGTAGCTCAGTTGGATAGAGCGTACGCCTCCGACGCGTAAGGCCGAGGGTTCGATTCCCTCCAAGAACACCAAATTGATAGAAAACTCGGACTTTGTAAATTATTTTATAAGTTCGAGTTTTAATATGCAATAATTTACGATAAAATTATTTTAGTGATTAAGGGTGATAGAACAAACTTTATACCCAGTAATAACAAACAAAGTAATAAAAGTTGGCTGCTTTTTTAGTGAAATAAGTAGTTCAGAAAAAGCATTAGAGAAGTTAAAAAGTGATTTATAAAGGATTATGTTTTAAAGCTTTTTTCATAAATGATAAAGATGTAATTAAAAACTATTGTGCAATTCATAATATAGATGAAAAATTAAATTGAGGTAGTATAGTTGATATAAATGGAAAAGATTTATCTTATTGCTATGTCAAGATATTTTTTGTGCAGGCAAAATGAAAGAATTTGATATGATAAGTTCAACTAGATCAAGTTTAGGTTGGAAAAATTAGATTACTTGGAGAAGTTTCAATTAAATCAAAATATGTAATGTTTGAAAATGTAGAAAAAATATTACAAGCAAAAAATTTAAAGATACATTAAATGTATTTAAAAAAGATTTTATTAATCAATTAATTTTGAATTATGAACAAGATAAGGCAGTATAAGAATTTTATAAAATGTTTGAAGAAAATAAAAAAAGAAAGAAAAATTGAATAAATAATATTAAAAATTACAAATATAATATAAATGTATAGTATGACGAACTTTTTTGCATTTGCAAATATTTTCGGCACAAAAGCATTGACATAAATTAAAATAACTTATAAAATTTTATTAGAAAGGTGAGATCAATATTATGGAAATAAAGAGAGATTATTACTTAGAACAATTAAAAGCAAGAGAAAATAATGGATTGATTAAAATTATAACTGGTCTTAGAAGAAGTGGTAAATCATATTTATTATTTAATTTGTTTTATGATTATTTAATAGAAAAAGGGATAGATAGTTCCCATATTATTGCAATAGCTTTGGATGATTTAACAAATGAAAAATTACGAGATCCTTATGAAATACTTAATTATTTAAAAGAGTGCATAAAAGATAATGATTTATATTATATATTTTTAGATGAGATTCAATATTTAACAAGATTTGAAGAAGTTTTAAATAGTTTATTACATATCAAAAATGTAGATGTTTATGTAACAGGTAGTAATTCAAAATTATTATCAAAAGATGTTATTACTGAATTTAGAGGTCGTGGTGATGAGATACAAGTTTATCCATTATCTTTTAAAGAATTTTTTTCAGTATATGATGGGTCGGTTGATGAGGCTTGGGATGATTATTTTAATTATGGTGGGATGCCACTTGTTCTTTCATACAAAGATGCTTCTAAAAAAGCAGATTATTTAAAAGGATTATTTGATAAGGTATATATATCAGATATATTAGAAAGACATAATATAAAAAATAGAGCAGAATTAGATGAGTTATTAAATATACTATCATCTGATATTGGATCATTGACTAATCCTTTAAAACTTTCAAAAGTTTTTTCAAGTACAAAGGGAAGTAAAATAACCGATAAAACAATAAATAGGTATATTGCATATTTTGAAGATGCTTTCTTATTAAGTAAATTACAAAGATATGATATAAAAGGAAAAAAATATATTAATTCACCTTATAAATATTATTTTGAAGATATAGGACTTAGAAATGCACGATTAAATTTTAGACAAGTTGAAGAAAATCATGTTATGGAAAATATAATTTACAATGAATTAAAAGTTAGAGGATATTCAGTAGATATAGGAATAGTTAATGTGTATGATTATGATAAAAAAGGTAAAAGAATATTAAAAAATTATGAAGTTGATTTTATAGCATCAAAAGGAAATAATAAATATTATATTCAATCAGCATTTTCAATTGATAATATAGGTAAATTAGAACAAGAAACCAATTCATTAAATAATATTAAAGATTCCTTTAAAAAAGTAATTATAGTTAGAAATAACATTAAACCAAGAAAAGATGAAAATGGTATTACTACAATTGGAATATATAATTTTCTTTTAGAAGAAAATAGTTTAGATTTATAAAATTGAATGTTAAAAGTTATCATAATTGGTAGCTTTTTTATTTTGTGTAAAAAGGGAATTTTGATTTGAGTATTTAAAAGAAAAAATAGATAAATTTGATAAAATGATATTGTTAAAAGGATAGGCAATTGGTATGGGCATAAATATTAGGTTTTCAATAATTATATGAAAAAAGACTTAATTAAAACAGAAATAAATGTTAATGACAATAAAATAGATATTTTAAAAATGGGTAATACCGACTATATATCATTAACTGATTTAGCATCTTGTATGTCAAAGTGACTTGTCAAAAGGGCATTTTTATGGTATATTGAATATGTCAAGGAAACTTGCATAAAATAGGAAATACTTAACATCACAGTGTTGAGTACTTACCAGATAATTTGGATAGCACTTAATCTACTGAAAGTAAATTGAGTGCTTTTCTCTTATTATAGAGAATATTTTACAAAAGTAAAAAGTAAGCAAGTACTTAGCTATTAAGTATTTTTATAAATGTTAATAATCTATTGGAGGTAGTAAATGAATAAAGAAATAAATTATCCTATCAAATATGCCGTATTAGAATTAAAAGAGGTTGGTGGCTATTCCCAAGGTTGGGAAGATATAACAAAAGGTTTTATTGTCTCTAAATGTTATGTGGTTGAATCAAAGATAAAATATTTAGCTGATGGTAGTAGTCAAATTTATCATAAAGTAGTATTTCCTCATAAAGATTTAAGTGAATTTAAAGTTGCTTTAAGGATGAAAAATAACGCTTATGTTGGAGACCGAATTACTCCTCAATATAATGCTTTATCAAAGCCTTATCCCGTAGATTTAGTTACTGATTTATTTGATACATATGAAGATGCTAAAATGGTATCTGATGATAAAAATAAAGAATTATATCATAGAATTACTTGTTATTTAGATGTTGATTATTTAGTAAAAAATTTAGATAGAATAAATACGGAATTTGCTACGGAAATGGAATTATGTGGTTTATTTGAAAAAGCAATCCTAGAAGAAACAGAAGATATGAATATTTCTAAAAGTGAAGATATTGATGGGATTGTTAAAAAATTAAGAAGATCAAAAGAATAAGAGGGTATTTATGAGACTAGCGGTTATTAGTGATATACATTCTAATATTTTAGCATTTAAATTAGCTTTAAAAGATGCTTTAAATGAACGAGTAGATGGTTTTATTTTTTTAGGTGACTATATTACTGATGGTGATTATGCTAATGAAATATTAGAAGTAATTAAAAATTTAAGTAAAGAAGTAATAGTAGGAAATAGAGAAAAATATATTTTAAATATTAATCCTTTAAAAAGAGAATATAAAAATGTTAAAGCATTAGCTTTTACTTATGATGAATTAAATCAAGAAAATAAAGAATATTTAAAAAAATTACCTATTTATAAAATATTAAATATAAATAATCAAAAGGTTTTAATAATTCATGGTGATGGTTATTTAAGTAGAAATGTTTTAAATGATACTTTTGATAAATTAATTAAAGAGTTTGATTTTGATATTTGTTTATTTGGTCATTCTCATAAATATTTATATAAAAATTATCAAGGTAAAATATTTATTAATCCTGGTTCTATTGGTCAACCCACTGATAGTAATACATATAAATATTGTATTATTGATTTTAATAATAAGATTAAAGTTAATTTAAGAGAATTTAAAGTTATGGACACTTTTGATACTTTACAAGCAGAATATAAAAAGACTTTATTTTATCAAAATAATTTTATTTGGGGTAACTTAGTTTTAAATGAAATTAAATATAGCAAAGATATTTGTTCAGAATTTATGAGTACTGTTCGAAGTAAAGTAAAATATGATACATCAAATAATTTTAATGCTGTATTTGAAGAAGTTTATAATAATTATTTTACCGATGAATTATTAGCAAAAAGATTATTAGATAAGGAAGTAAGATGAAAATATATAATAAATTAGTAAGAGACAATATACCAGAAATAATGATTAAAAATGGCGCTAAACCAGTTACTAGAATATTAAATGATGAAGAATATTTAAGAGAATTAAATAAAAAATTATTAGAAGAAGTAAATGAATATTTTTAGAAAGAGAAAATTGAAATTTTATAATTTTTTACTATTACAGGGATTATTTATTGCAAATATTATAAATTAATTTATAATTAAATTAGAAAGGTATTAAAATATGGAAAATGAAGAATTAACAGAAAAAGATTTAGAAAAGTATTTAGGTGGGGCGAGTCCTGAATACCTAAAAAGTATTCAATCATCTAGTGATGAGTTAACTGATGAAGATCTTATGAATATTTTAGCAGGCCATCCTGATAAAAAGGATGTCGATGTAAATTTAGAACATCCAGAATACTATCGTCAAAGTCAAGTCGAGCAAGATATAAATAATAAATCTAGATAATTTAAAATAAGTCAATATGACTTGTTTTTTAGTGACTATATTTTTATACGTGGTATAATATTTATAGGAAATTTAGAGGTAGACATATGGAATATTTAGACAACTTAAATAAAGAACAAAAAATGGCTGTTATGCATATAGATGGTCCTTGTCTTGTGGTAGCTGGGGCTGGCTCTGGTAAGACCAAAGTATTAACTACTAGAATTGCTTATCTTATTGACCAAGGAATTTATAGTAGTAATATTTTAGCTATAACATTTACTAATAAAGCTGCCAAAGAGATGAAAGAAAGAATTAATAAAATAGTTACAAATAATTATGCTTTTGTCGGTACTTTTCATTCTTTTGGTTTAAGAATAATTAAGGAAAATTATGATATTTTAGGTCTTACTAAAAATTTTACTATTATAGATAGTGAAGATGCTTTAAGTATAATTAAAAAAATAATGAAAGATAAAGCAATTGATGTTAAAGAAATATCCCCATCATATATTCGTAATCGTATTAGTTTCATTAAAAATGAAATGTTAAGTGATGCTGAGATTACCAGATGCTTTTTAAGTGAAGTAGAAAAAAAAGCAGCTCTAATTTATTTTGAATATCAAAAAGTTTTAAAGAAAAATAATGTTATTGATTTTGATGATTTACTTAAATTACCTGTTGATTTATTTATTAGTAATCCTGATATTTTAGATAAATACCAAGATAAATATCAATATATTTTAGTTGATGAATATCAAGATACTAATGAAGTTCAATATAAATTAATTAAACTTTTAAGTAGTAAATATCGTAATATCTTTGTAGTTGGTGATCAAAATCAAGCTATCTATGGATTTAGACAAGCTAATTATAAAAATATTGTTAATTTTGAAAGTGATTATCCTGATGCTGAGGTTATTGTTTTAAATCAAAATTATCGTAGTACTACCACTATTTTAAATGCTGCCAATTCAGTTATAAAAAATAATATTCATAAAAAAGATGTTAAATTATATAGTGAGCTTGGTGAAGGTGTTAAAGTAAAGTATTTACGAAGTGATAATGGTAGTGGTGAAGTAAATATTGTTGTTAATGAAATTAAAAATTTATTAGAGTTAGGTTATCAAAAATCAGATATAGCTATATTTTATCGGACTAATGCACAATCTCGGGTTTATGAAGAAGCAATGTTAAAAAATAATTTTTCTTATAAAGTTGTTGGTAGTTTTTACTTCTATAAAAGAAAAGAAATTAAAGATTTAATTAGTTATTTAAAATTAATTGAGAATCATGATGATGATATTTCACTTAAAAGAATTATTAATGAACCAAAAAGAGGAATTGGTACTAAAACAATTGATAATTTAGAAAGTATAGCTAATGAAAAAAATATTTCAATGTTTGAGGCTATAACAAGTGGTAGGGAATTAGAATTTAAAAATTTAATTATGGATTTAACTAAGCAATCCCAAGATTTATCTTTAACAGAATTAATTGACTTAATTTTAGAAAAATCTGGTATGCAAGAGGAATTTACCAAAGATCATAGTTTAGATGGTGAACTTAGAATGGAAAACTTAATGGAATTTAGAAGTATCACTGAATCATTTCAAAATGTTACTGGTAGTGTTAATTTAAGTGACTTTTTAGATGAAATAAGTTTAATTGCCGATATTACTGAACATAAAGATGAAGATGATGCTATAACATTGATGACTTTTCATTCCGCCAAAGGTTTAGAGTTTAAAGTAGTATTTATGGTAGGAATGGAAGATGGTATTATGCCTCATATTAATTCTATGTCCGAAGAAAATGGTTTAGAGGAAGAAAGAAGATTATGTTATGTTGGTATAACTAGGGCCAAAGAAAGACTATATATTACTAATGCCAAAAGAAGAATGCTTTATGGTAAAGAAATGATAAATCCACCATCTCGTTTTATTGCTGAAATTGCCCCCGAATATATTGAAAGTAATATAATTTCTGAAAAGAAAATTGATAAGAATTTATTATATGATGATACTGATTCAGAATATAAAAGTGGTGATATTGTTACGCATTTAACATATGGCAAAGGTGTAGTAGTGGGAGTTGATGAGCGATTTGTCACAATTGCTTTTGATAAAAGATTTGGAATAAGAAAGTTTTTTAAAAATTATAAAGGATTAAAGAAAGGGAAATAATTATGAAAAAAGATTTAACATTATTAGTTTTAGCAGCAGGAATGGGTAGTAGATTTGGAGGATTAAAACAAATTGAGCCAGTAGGACCAAATGGCGAGTTTATTATTGATTATAGTATTAAAGATGCTTTAATTGCTGGTTTTAACAAAGTAGTTTTTGTTATTAAAGAAGAAAATTATGAAATATTTAAAAAGACAATTGGTATGCGGATTGAAGATAAAATAAAAGTTGAATATGTTTTTCAAAAAAATACTGATATTCCAAGTGAGATTGATATTCCAAGTGAAAGAGTAAAACCACTTGGTACCGCTCATGCTATATATGCTGCCAGAAAAGTTATAAATGAAAATTTTGCTGTAATTAATGCTGATGATTTATATGGCCGTGATAGTTATATGGCAGCAGCTAAATTTTTGAATAATTGTGATTTTGATGAATATGCCAATATTGCTTTTAAAATTGGAAATACTTTAACTAAAAATGGAGCAGTTAAAAGAGGAATAATTTTTACTTCCAATGGTTATTTAGATAAAATAGTAGAAAGTTCAGTAGAAGAAGTAAATGGTTCCATAGTAGCATCTCCTCTTAATGGTGATCAATCTTTTACTATTCCTTTTGATCAACCAGTGTCAATGAATTTATTTTGTTTAACTCCTAAAATATTTACATATTTAGAAGATAATATTGTAGAATTTTTTAACAATGCTAGTGATAAAATGAGTTGTGAATGGTTACTTCCTGATGCTGCTTTTGCTAGTTCTAAATTAAATGGTAAAAAAATTAAAATAGAACTTACTTCTAGTAAACATTATGGAATGACTTATAAAGAAGATTTAATTGATTTAAAAAATGGTATTTTAAAAGAAATTGAAAATGGTGTTTATAATCAAGATTTATGGGGGTAAAAATGGAAGCTGAAAAACGGATTAAAGAATTAGTTAATATTCTTAACGAAGCTAATTATAATTATTTTGTTATGGATAACCCTACTATAACTGATCAAGAATATGATAAATATTTAAGAGAACTGATTAATTTAGAAGAAAAATATCCTGAATATGCCCAAGTTGATAGTCCAACTAAAAGAGTTGGTGGTGAAGTTGTTGATAAATTTAATAAAATAACTCACAAAATACCAATGCTTAGTTTAGGAAATGTTTTTAATGAAGATGAAGTTCGGGAATTTGATGCTAGAATTAAAAAAATGGGAATTAATCCCGAATATGTTTGTGAATTAAAAATTGATGGATTAAGTGTTTCTTTAATTTATGAACATGGTCTTTTAAAAAGTGGAGCAACACGTGGTGATGGAGTAGTTGGTGAAGATATTACTCATAATGTTAAAACAATTAAAGTAATTCCTTTGAAATTAAATCGTGATATTGATATTGAAGTAAGAGGAGAAATTTATATGGATAAAGAAACTCTTATTAAAATTAATATGGAAAGAGAAATAGAAGGATTACCTCTTTTACAAAATGTGAGAAATGCGGCGGCTGGTAGTGTTAGACAATTAGATAGTAAAGTAGCTGCTAAAAGAAATTTAAATAATTGGATTTATCATTTACCAAATCCACTTGATTATGGTATTACTAAACATATGGATGCACTAGAATTTATGAAGGAATTAGGTTTTAAAGTAAATCCTAATAATCGTCTTGTGCAAAATATTGATGAAGTAATTGATTTTATTAGAGAATTTACAGAAAAAAGAGATAGTTTACCTTATGAAATTGATGGTATAGTAATTAAAGTTAATGATATTCATGAACAACAAGAATTAGGTTTTACAGCTAAATATCCACGTTGGGCCACAGCTTATAAATTTATTGCTAGTGAAGTTTTAACAAAATTAACTGATATTATTTTTACAGTGGGTAGAACTGGCAAAATAACACCTAATGCCGTTTTAGAACCAGTTTTAATTATGGGCTCAACTGTCAGTAGAGCAACTTTACATAATGAAGATTTTGTGAATAATTTAGGTTTAATGATTGGTGATATAGTATCCGTTCATAAAGCTGGTGATGTTATACCCGAAGTTACTGGTGCTAAAATAGAACGCAGAGTTGGTAATGAAAAACCTTTTAAAATGATTGAAAATTGTCCAATATGCGGGACAAAATTAATTAAAAAAGAAGGTCAAGTTGATCATTATTGCCCTAATGTTAATTGTCCGGCACGTGGAATTGAAGCTTTAATTCATTTTGCATCAAGAGATGCTATGAATATTGATGGCTTGGGTGATGAAATAATTGAAGATTTCTTTAATGAGGGATTTTTAAAAAGTATTACAGATTTCTATCACTTACAAGATTATGAAGAAGAGATATTACCCTTAGAAGGTTTTGGCCGAAAAAGTTTTGATAATATGATTAATGCTATTTTAAATAGTAAAAATAATAGTTTAGAAAAATTATTATTTGGTCTAGGAATTAGTGGAGTTGGTAGTAAAACAGCTAAACTTTTAGCAGAACATTTTGGCAATATAGATAATTTGATGAATGCCTCAATTGAGGAATTACTTGCTATTAAAGATATTGGTGAAATTTTGGCTGAAAGCATTTATAATTATTTTCAAAATAATCGTAATTTAATTGATAGTCTAAAAATGTTAGGTCTTAATATGAAATATTTAGGTGTTCAAAAGAAAATAAATGAAAATATTACTAATAAAAAATTTGTTATGACCGGAGCTATATCCTTTATGAGTCGTGATGAAATAAAAGCTCTAATTGAAGAATATAGTGGTACATTTTCTGAAAGTGTTAGTAAAAAGACGGATGTTGTTATTGTAGGTGATAACCCAGGAAGTAAATATGATAAAGCCAAAGAATTAGGGATTACAATTTGGAATGAAGAAATGTTTAAAAGTGTTATAGAAAGTTTAAAAGAAGAAAGTTGATATCAACTTTCTTTTACATTTATAATGTAAACACATAAATCAATATATTGTAAAATAGATATACATATCTTAAAATAAAA